>URWH01000014.1 GCA_900551515.1 uncultured Porphyromonadaceae bacterium | reverse complement strand
CTCAACTTGCGAAACTTGCTCGAAAATCCACCGCCCTGACGTTAACATATTTTGTTGGATGGGGTCTATCTTGAGTATAACTCTTTGTGCAGACAATAAAAAATGCTCTTCCGCGTTATAAAATGTGATGAACTGTATCCGTTACATATTGCTTGCATTAGCGTCAGTGTTCGCGGTGATTATGCCGATGGAATCCGTGGGGCAAAAGCTCAACGACAAACTGATGAACCGTCCGTATGCCGACCAGCGCCGCTGGCATCTCGGCTTCTCGGTCGGCGTCCACACGCAGGATATGAGCTTCACCCACAACGGCTTCACAACTGATGCAGGCGAGACATGGTTTATGGAACAGCCCTCATTCTCGCCCGGATTCTGTGTCAACGGTCTGGTCGACTTCCGGCTCAACGACTATTTCAGCCTCCGCCTGTCGCCCGGTATGTATTTCGGCAACCGCGACATCAAGATGCTCGACACGACCAACGGCAACACCGCCTCGCAGAATCTCAAATCGGTCTACATCGTGGCGCCTGTCGATCTGAAGTTTGCAGCACAGCGTTTCCGCAACGTCCGCCCCTATCTTGTAGGCGGCGTTATGCCGGCATTCGACGTGTCGAAAAAGCGCAGCGACTATCTGAAGCTCAAGACCTTCGACTGCTATCTTACCGTGGGCTTCGGCTGCGACTTCTATCTGCCGTTCTTCAAGCTCAATCCCGAGATAAAATTCTGTTTCGGCCTTGCCGATGTGATACAGCACGACCGCCCCGATCTTGTCGATGATCCCGACCGGATGAAGATAACCCAGTCATTGAAAAAAGCCACCTCGCAGATGGTGGTGCTCACATTTTATTTCGAATGATCAGCACAGCACTACATTACATACGCACAGCATTCTTAGCGGCAGTGGCAATATGCTCGTCGGCAGTGGCTTATGCGCAGACCGACCAGCAGTTCACGCAGTATTTCGAAGTGCCGTCGCTCTATAACCCCGCGGCGATAGCCACCACCGACAGCATCCGCATCCGCGTCGGCGGCCGCCTGCAGTGGGTTGGCATCGACAATGCCCCCAAAGGCTTCATAGCCACGGCCAATATGCCGCTGAAACTCTTCGGCAAGCGTTTCGGCGTGGGCGTGCTCGCGCAGCAGGAGTCGGCCGGCCTGTTCCGCAATCTCACCGTAGGGCTGCAGGCTGCCTATAAGCAGAAAATTTTCAAAGGCGAGCTTACGGCCGCCGTGCAGATCGGCTTTGCCAACGAAGTGTTCAAAGGCTCCGAGGTGTATATCCCCGACGATGACGACTATCACGAAAGCACCGATGAGGCTATCCCGCAGACCGACGTTTCGGGCAACGCCCTCGACCTCGCCGTGGGCGTGGGCTACGTGCACCGTTGGTTCTGGGCGGGCCTGTCATGCACCCACATCAATTCGCCGACAATCTCGTTTTCCGACGACAACGGCACCACCGGCAGTACGACCGGCGGTACGACCGGCAGCGGTACCACCACCGGCGGCGAATCGGCCAAAAACTATGAGTTTCAGTTGCGTCGCACACTCTATTTTATGGGTGGCAGCAATATTCCGATAAAAAACACGTTATTTGAAGTGATGCCGTCGGTGTTGGTGAAGAGCGACTTCACCTTCACCCGCGTTGAAGTCACCGGACGTGTGCGCTATAAAAAGTTTCTCACGGCCGGCATCGGCTATCGTCACGACGACGCCGTGTGTGCCATGCTTGGCGCGGAGTTCAAGGGATTTTACATAGGCTACAGCTATGACTATCCCGTGAGCGCAATATCCAAAGCGAGCAGCGGCAGCCACGAGCTGGTTCTGGGCTATAGCCTGAAGCTCAACCTGTCGGGCAAGAACAACAATAAACACAAGAGTATACGCATAATGTAAAATATGAAAAGAATAACTCTCTATTCGCTAATAATAATGACGCTGGCCGCTACAGCAGGCTGTGCGTCAGGTCCGCGTAATTCCTCGGGCGGTGAAGTGACCGGAGTCAGCGCCACCTCATGGGCTGAACCCACGCCTTACGGCATGGTGTTGGTGAGCCGCGGCTCTATCAAGGCCGGTCCGCAGGAGCCCGACAGCGCCTGGAATCTGCGTGCCGACTCGCGCGGCATTTCCGTCGACGCCTTCTGGATGGACGAAACCGAGGTTACCAATTCGAAATACAAGCAGTTCCTCTTCTGGGTGCGCGACTCCATCATCCGCGAGCGTCTGGCCGATCCGGCTTACGGCGGCAACGAAGAATTCAAGCTTGAGGAAGACCGCGAAGGCAACCCCATCAAGCCCTATCTCAACTGGAGCAAGCCTATTCCGTGGCGCAACGCCAACGAGGATGAGCAGCGTGCCATCGAGAGCGTTTACCGCACCAATCCCATCACCGGTGCGCGTGAACTCGATCCCGAGCAGATGAACTACCGCTACGAGATCTACAACCACACCGAGGCCGCCAAGCGCAAACACCGCCTCAACCCGGCCCGTCGCGAATACAACACCGACCGCCCCGTGCCCACCGATGTGCCCATCATCTCCAAGGATACGGCATATCTGACCGACGACGGCGAGATCGTGCGTCAGACGATCACACGCGGTCTGACCGGTGATTATGACTTCCTCAACACCTATATTGTCAACGTTTATCCCGACACCACCGCCTGGATCAACGACTTCGACAATGCCTACAACGAACCTTACGTGCGCATGTATTTCAATCACGGCGGCTACAACGAATATCCCGTTGTGGGCGTGAGCTGGGAACAG
Organism: uncultured Porphyromonadaceae bacterium; assembly: GCA_900551515.1. The sequence goes on along the minus strand of URWH01000014.1, from coordinate 14,574 downwards.
GCCAACGCCTTTGCCAACTGGCGCACCGACTATCTGCGACGTTCGCTCGGCTCGGTGGGCGTTTATGTAGAGCCTTACCGACTCCCCACCGAGGCCGAATGGGAATTTGCGGCTCGTGCTGGCGTCAGCGACAACAAATATCCCTGGGAAGGCGATCTGCCGCTCACCGAGGAGAAGGGATGTTTCTATGCCAACTTCAAGCCGCAGGAAGGTAACTATGTGCAGGACGGCCACCTCATCACATCGCGCGTAGGCACTTATGCGCCCAATGATTTCGGCCTTTACGACATGGCCGGCAACGTCAGCGAGTGGACTTCGACGGCTTATAACGAAAGCGTCAGCAAGCTCACGAGCGACATGAACCCCGAATACCGCTACGACGCCGCCAAAGAGGATCCCTACAAGATGAAACGCAAAATCGTGCGCGGCGGCTCGTGGAAGGATGTGGCTCACAACATACGGTCGGATATCCGCATGTGGGAATACCAGAACGAGCAACGCTCCTACATAGGTTTCCGCTGCGTGCGCTCACAGATAGGATTCGCACGCGGTCAGAAGATCAAGAAATAACTCTCTCCGGCCAAACCGCAGATCACAGACATTTATAATCAGACATAACACAATCCGACTTCAATGGGAAAGATAAGAAGATATAAAAATCGCGTGGAGCGTTTTCTCTCAGGCGAGAAAGGACAGCGCTTTTTCAACTTCGCCTACAGTATAGGCGCCGCTATCGTCATCTGGGGCGCCCTCTTCAAGATCCTTCACCTGCCGGGCGGCAACACGCTGCTTTCGGTGGGTATGGGTACCGAGGTGCTGATGTTTATTCTCACCGCTTTCGACCGTCCGCCGAGAGAATACAACTGGGAAGAAGTGTTTCCCGTGCTTTCGTCGAAGGATCCCGACGACCGGCCTGATTTCGCCGGAGGCAACGGCAGTGTCGTGATCGGCGGTGCCGCAGCATCCGCAGTCCCCGCCGCCAAGGCTGTCAGCGCAGTGCCTGCTGCTGCCGCTTCAGACGCCGAGCCCGGATCGCTCGATGCCGTCACCGAGCAGTATATTGCCCAGATGGCTGCCACCACCGAACAGATGAGCCGTCTGCTCACCACCACCGAGGCTCTCAACCGCGTGAGCGAGACGCTGCTCGAAAGCTATCGCGCCATCACCGAGAACTCCGAAAATATCACCCAGAGCTCAACGGGCTACGTAGAGCAGATGCAAAACCTCAACCGCAACATCAGCGGCCTCAACACCATCTACGAGATTCAGCTCAAGAGCGTCAGCTCGCAGCTCGATGCCATCGACAGCGTAAACCGCGGCATCAAGGAAATCAGCACCATGTATGAGAACACTGCCGACGCCAGCGCCCGCTACTGCCGCGAGAGCCAGCAGATGGCAGCATATATGGCACAGCTCAACCAGGTGTATGCCAAGATGCTCAACGCAATGACCGTCAACATGTATGCCGCCGCACCGATGGCCGCTCCCGCCGCACCGGCACCCGAGCAGCCCGCCGCCCCCGGCGCCGAAGCATAGTGAGAGCTAAACAGTGTAAAAGATTAAACCGATAGGAAATGGCTCAAAGCAACGTACGACTGTCGCCGCGTCAGAAGATGATCAACCTGATGTACATCGTTCTGACCGCCATGCTCGCTCTTAACGTATCGAGCGACGTGCTTGACGGCTTCACTCAGGTTGAAGCCGGATTGTCGCGCACGAATGCGACGGTCAATGAGCGCAACGGCGCCCTTTATGCACAGCTCGAGGCCTTCGCCATGCAGAACCCCGAGAAAGCGGGCGCATGGCTTGAAAAGGCCAACGAAGTGCGCAAGGAGTCGCAGCGCATGTATAATCTCATCGACTCTTTCAAACTCGAAATAGCTCGCAAGGCCGACGGCGTCAACGGCAATCCCGCCAGTCTGGAAAACCGCGAAGACCTCGAGGCGGCATCCGTGATAATGCTCAACCCCGCCACACGCAAAGGCGAAGCTCTGCGCGGCGAGGTCGACAGCTTCCGCACCTATGTGAAATCGATCGTTGTGGATTCGGTCAAGCGCGCCAACATCGACAAAGCTCTTTCGACCGCTCCGTTCCGACGCCCGGGCGTTGTGGTGCCTCAGACGTGGGAAGAGGCCAAATTCGATAACCAGCCTGCTGTGGCCGCCATAACCCTACTGACCAAATTGCAGAACGACATCCGTTATGCCGAAGGCGAGGCTCTTGCCACCCTTCTCAGCCAGGTCGACGCCGGCGATGTGCGTGTCAACGAGATGAACGCATTCGTCATCCCGCAGTCGCGTATGGTGATGCGCGGCGGACGCTACACCGCCGATATAGTCCTCGCAGCCGTCGACACTACCGCACGTCCGGTGATCTATGTCGGAGGCAAGCAGATGGGATCGGGACACTACGAATTCACCGCAGGCACTCCCGGCACATATGATTATTCAGGATATATAGAAGTGCCCCACGGCGACGGCACCATATCGAAGCACGCCTTCTCGTCGTCGTACACCGTGATCGAACCCACAGCCACCGTGTCGGCAACGATGATGAACGTGCTTTACGCCGGCATCAACAACCCCATAGGCATCTCGGTACCCGGCGTAGCGGCATCGGGCGTCAGCGCCTCGATGACCAACGGCACGCTGACAAAGAACGGCGATCACTGGATAGCCCGCCCCTCAAAGGTGGGAGCCGAAGCCGTGATCACCGTGACGGCAACGATCGACGGACGCTCGCAGACTGTCAACACCACCTCGTTCAAGGTGCGCAAACTGCCCGATCCTGTGGCATTTATCAACATACCCGGCGCCAACGGCACCACCGAGCGATATAAAGGCGGCCGCGCATTGTCGAAGTCGGCCGTTCTCAACGCCAAGAGCCTCGACGCCGCCATCGACGATGATATGCTCAACATCGACTTCCGCGTCACCGGATTCGACATCGTGATGCTCGACTCCAACGGCGACGCAGCCCGCGAGCGTTCGAGCGGCGCCAATTTCTCGCAGCAGCAGAAAGACCGCATCCGGCGAATGACGAAAGGCATATTCTACATCTCCAACATCAAAGCCATAGGCCCCGACGGCATAGAGCGCACGCTCTCGCCCGTTGAAGTGAGGGTTGGCCACTGATTCCAATAAAGAAACAACGAAAGAAACATCACTATAGAAAAGATGAAAAAGATAAAACGACTGGCACTGACCATTTGCGCCATAGCGGCCGCCACTGTCATAGCACTGCCCGCAACGGCGCAGGACTCCGGCAGCACGGCCACGATGCGCCGCGGCTCGCGTGACAAAAAGAAAGACGAAACGCCCGGTGTGACAACCCGCATGCAGCAGCGCATGACCACCGAGCCGGCGTCGGACGCCGATCTGGCCTGGATGAAAGTGATCTACCGCAGTCTGGACCTCAACAAAGACGAGAATGCGCCGCTCTACTTCCCCGAGCAGCCCGTCGACGGCAACGAGAGTCTCTTCCGCATCATCATGCGCCTTCTTGCTTCGGGGCAGATTGACGCCTATGAATACAACGACAGCGGCGAGGATTTCTCCGACAATGCCAAGGTGAAGGTGCGCGATGTGCTTGACCGCTACAACATCCTCTATAAGGATGGCCGCGGCAGCAGCGAACGCCACCCGAAATTTGAGATCGAGGCTGTAGACGTGCCGGCCACGGAAGTGCTGAGCTACTATATCATAGAACGCTGGGAATTTGACACACGCACCAACCGCATGCGTGCACGTGTCGAGGCCATCTGCCCGATACTCCACCGCGACGACGACTATGGCATGAGCGCCCTGAAATACCCGATGTTCTGGGTGAAATACGATGATCTCCGTCCGTATCTCTCGACACAGAACATCTTCATCTCCGACGCCAACAACCGCCCCTCGTGCACCTACGACGATTATTTCCAGCTCGGACTCTACAAAGGCGATATCTACAAGACCCGCAACCTGCGCAACCGCTCGATGCGTCAGCTCTATCCCAATCCCGACGATATGGCCCGCGCTCAGGACAGCATCCAGCGTCAGCTCGACACGTTCGAAGATAAGCTGTGGGTGCCTTCGCTTGAAGAACTGGAGGCAGAGCGCGAACGTCTGGCAGCTCTTGAAGATGCCGAAGCCGAGGGCGACTCAACAGCCGTGGCCGCAACAACTGAAAAGCCGAAAGGACGGTCATCGACAACACGCCGCGGCACTCCCAAGAAGGACAAGAAGCCGGCCGTGAAAGCCAAACGCGGCAAGTCGAAAGCTCCCAAGACCAAAGAATCAAAATCGACAACTGCTCCGCGACGCAGCGTACGCGACCGCAAGCGCTGATTAAGAACATAACATCCCGGCGGACGCATCCCGGAACAAGGATGTGGCCGCCGGCGTTGGTTCTATAAACTGATACCGAACACTTTAAAACAACAAAATACAATGGATAGCCGCGATATCGATATAAAACTGCTGCAGATAAGCGAAGTGAAGGAGTTCACTCACGTCAACCGCTGGGAACTGATGCTTTTCCGCGGCGGAGATGTCGACGTTGAGCTTTCAACCGAGTTCAGGCGCAATACGTCGAAACACACCATCATTATGCGGCTGGGCGCACACTACAATACACTGCGTTCGCAGATACGCCGGCGCCTGCTTGATTATGTGATAGATGTCGAATTCAGCGTCAGCGCTCTCGACGGCATGGCCGACATGGAGTATCACGAGCTGCTTATCACGCCCGGACTGCTGCGCATGATGTTGAGCATATCCATCGGCGCTATCCGCGGCATGATCGCGCTGCGCACGTCGGGATCGGCTCTTGCGCCTTATCCGCTGCCGCTTTTCAACCTCGACAATCTCATTGAGAATATCGAGGACAAAACCGTAGAGATCTGACCGGCCGGGGGTGAGCCGCATCATTCCTTGTCGAGGCGCTGCTGGAGCAGCGCTAAGAATTCGTGGCTTTTCAAGCCCCAGCGCGGGGAGATGAGGAGCGACGCGGGCGATTGCGATACAAACCGTTCGATGCTGATGTCGGGACGCAGCTTCCGGAGGATTTCGCAGCAGAGGTCGGCATAGCTTTCGGCCGAAAAAGTTTCCACAGTAATTTCCCCTTTTTCAATCATAGATGCCAGCGGTGTGCCGCGCACTATCTGCAGTTGATGAAATTTCACCACTTCGACCGGCAGGGCGTTGATGCAACTGATGGTGCGCATCATGTCGGCGCGGCTTTCGCCCGGAAGACCGAGGATGAGATGGAGCCCGACGGGAATACCGACGCCTGCAGTGCGACGCACGGCATCGGCGGTGTCCTTCCATGTGTGGCAGCGGTTGATGAGGGAGAGCGTTGAGTCGACGGCCGATTCGGCGCCATATTCGATCATCACGAAATGCTCGCGGGCTATGGCCTGCAGCTCGGCCAGCAGGGCGTCGGGCATGCAGTCGGGGCGTGTGCCGATGATCACGCCTTCAACACCGGGCTGTGCGAGAGCCTCCCGGATGAGCCGCACGACATCGCCGACCGGACCGTTGGTCGATGTGTAGCTCTGGAAATAAACCACATAGCGCATGTCGGTGTATTTCCGTGCAAAAAACCGTTTGCCTTCCTCTATCTGCCGGGGTATTGACCCGGCTTTCAGCGCATAGGCGGGGCTGAAAGCGGAATTGTTGCAATAGATGCAGCCGCCTGTGCCCTTTGACCCGTCGCGGTTTGGGCATGTGAATCCGGCATGAACCGTGATTTTCTGGATCTTGCCGGGCAGATATCGTGCGATGTATTGTGCGAATGACCGGATTTCGGCTTGTGGCATGGCGGGCAGGGGATAGTGATGGATTGCAGGCGCGGGCATGGTCAGAGCAGATGTGTGGTCTGCTGCTGAAGCAAGCTGTCGAGGATCACCATGGCAGCCATGGCCTCGACCACAGGCACGGCACGCGGCAGCACGCACGGATCGTGGCGCCCGCGCGCATGAAGTGTCGTCGGCTTACCGTCGTCGGTCACGGTGACCACATCGCGCAGCAGCGTGGCCACTGGCTTGAATGCCACGCGGAAATAGATATCTTCACCGTTTGATATGCCGCCCTGTATGATTGGTGAGGGTGTGGATGCGTCCATCGCCGCCGGTGATGAAGCTGTCGGTCATCTCGCTGCCCAGTTTGCCGCAGTCGTCGAAGCCCATGCCGTAATCGAAACCTTTGGCAGCGTTGATCGACATCATCGCGGCGGCGAGACGGGCCTGCAGCTTGTCGGCAACGGGATCGCCGAGCCCGGGGGGACAGCCTTTGATGACGCCGGTGACCACACCGCCAATAGTGTCGCCGGCACCCTTTACGCGTTTGATCAGCTCGATCATCCGGTGTGCGACCTTTACGTCGGGACACCGCACGGCGTTGCTGTCGATCATTTCCGGATCGATGTGCCGGTAGGAGGCGGGTAAGATGATATCGCCCACTCTTGAAGTGTAGGCGAATATGGTGATGCCTTTTGTCTGGAGAGCCTGTCGTGCCAGCTCGCCGCCCACTATGCGCGAGGCCGTTTCGCGGGCCGAGGAGCGTCCGCCTCCGCGGTGGTCGCGCAAGCCGTATTTTTCCGTGTAGGTGAAATCGGCGTGCGACGGGCGGAAGGTGTGCCGCAAATCGTCGTAGTCGTTGGAATGACTGTCGGTGTTGGCGATGGTGAATCCGATCGGCGTTCCGGTGGTGACACCTTCAAAGATGCCTGACAGGAGGGTCACTTCGTCGGCTTCGTTACGCGCGGTGACTATTTCGGATTGTCCGGGACGGCGGCGCTGCATGGCCCGGCACAGACGGTCGGTGTCGATGGCGATGCCGGCGGGCATGCCGTCGATGACGCCGCCAATGGCGGGGCCGTGTGATTCGCCGAATGTGGTGAGGCGGTATATCTCTCCAAAGGTGTTCATTGCTGTGTGTCGGTGGTGAGGTCGGCGACGGTCGACCGTGTGAAACTGATGAGATCGGCGGGAGCGATGGCTATCTGAAGGCCGCGCACTCCGGCGCTCACGAATATGGTGTCGTAGTTGAGTGCCGATTCGTGGATGAATGTGGAAAACGCTTTCTTCATGCCGATGGGCGAACATCCGCCGCGGATGTAGCCGGTGAGCGGGAGCAGCTCTTTCATCGGTATGAGATCGGCCTTTTTGGCTCCGGCGGCGCGGGCGGCCTTTTTCAGATCCACCTCGCAATCGCCCGGCACTACGCACACGAAGTGGCCGGCGCGTTCGCCGAAGAGCACGAGTGTCTTGAACACCTGGCGGATGTCCTCGCCAAGCTCGGCGGCCACATGATCGGCTGCGAGATTGTTTTCATCCACAGCGTAGGGGATGAGGCGGTAAGCGATGCCCGCACGGTCGAGAAACCGGGCGGCGTTGGTCTTGTTTATATGTGCCATGATGTGCGTTTTTGTCGTTTCAGTGCAAAGATAAAACAAATTCTTCAACTTTTTCGGGGGTTATTGCGTTTATAGTTTCAAATAACCAAAATTCATTTAATGTCCCTTTTAACTATTTTATTGGTATGAAAAAAATAATGATCGTCCTTTTAGTCCTTTTCGGGCTCACAACAAGCGCTTCGGCTCAGAAAATGAACCTCTCGCTCAGTTACGGCGGATACACTCTGATGGATGCTGCCGATTATCATGACGGATGGCATGGAGTGAACACGGCGTGGGGCGGTGTCACCGTAGCTTTCAATGTGAAGCTGACCCGCAATTTCCAGATCGGCCCTTCGTACACCTTCTCCAGCACCACGACCAAGGGCCCGGAAAGCAGCAAGATCGCCTATCATGCAATCATGCTCAATGGCCGCTATGATTATTACCGCAACAGCATAGTGAAACTCTACGGCCACTTCGGTATCGGCGCCGAGATATCCCATCTCCAGCCGCGTTTCGGCGACGCCTACAATAAAGGCTATTTCGCTTTTCAGCTGTCGCCGGTCGGCGCCGACTTCGATGTCACCCGTTCGTTCACCATTTTCGGTGAGCTCGGCTTCGGCGTTCAGGGCCTTCTGCAGGTTGGCGGACGCATAAATTTCTGATATTAACGGCACTGCCGAAAGATGGCAGATTAATATAGCAAGATATGAACGACCGACTTTCCTATGAAGAAAAAAAGGAATTGCCCGACAGCGTTTTCGGGCTTCCTGACCGACGGGAATATCCGATGCCCGATGCCGCACACGTGCGTGCCGCAGAAGCCTATTTCCGTTATTGTCCCGACGATCTGAAGCCACAGCTCGCCCGCGCAATTCTCAAACGGGCACGCGAATATGGCGTCAGCATCCATAGTCCGGAGGTGATTTCCGCTGCCAACAGGCTTTAAAATCGAAGTATCTTTCAGTCACAAGCATTGTGACGCAAACCCTATAAGGGTCGGGCAGATTTTAACTGTCCGGCCCTTAAGCGTCATGTTAGGCGCGGAATGTTGTTGACGTTAGTTTGTGGTGTTTGGGAAAAAAGAGTAAATTTGCATGAAATATCACAACTTAACAGACAATTGACGATGAACATAGCTATAGTTGGTGCCAGTGGCGCTGTCGGACAGGAATTTATCCGAGTGCTTGAGGAACAGAATTTCCCCGTTGATCAGCTTACACTTTTCGGGTCGAAGCGCAGTGCCGGCCGCACATACATATTCCGCGGCAAGCCTTACACGGTTAAGGAGCTGAAGCACGGCGACGATTTCAAGGATATAGATATCGCATTCACATCGGCCGGCGCTTCGGTGTCGAAGGAATATGCTCCGACAATCACGAAGCACGGGGCGCTGATGATCGACAATTCGAGTGCCTTCCGCATGGACGCCGACGTGCCTCTGGTGGTGCCGGAGGTGAACGGTGACGACGCTTTCAACACGCCGCGCCGCATCATCGCCAATCCCAACTGCACTACCATCCAGATGGTGGTGGCACTGAAACCGATCAACGACCTGAGCCCCATCACCCGCGTGCATGTGGCCACCTATCAGGCCGCTTCGGGTGCCGGCGCTGCCGCTATGGACGAGCTCGTGGCACAGTACGGGCAGCTTCAGCGCGGCGAGAAGCCTACGGTGGAGAAGTTTGCCTATCAGCTTGCCTATAACGTGATTCCGCAGGTCGACGTGTTTACCGACAACGGCTACACGAAGGAGGAGATGAAGATGTTCAATGAAACTAAGAAGATCATGCATGCGCCCGACCTCAATGTGAGCGCCATGTGTGTGCGTGTGCCGGTGATGCGTGCCCACAGCGAGGCTGTGTGGGTGGAGACGGAGCAGGCTCTCGACCTTGATGCCGTGCGCGAAGCGTTTGCACATGCCGAGGGTCTGGTGGTGCTCGACCGTCAATCAGGATCCGGTGTTCGTGGGCCGTCTGCGCAAGGATCTCACCAACGAGCGCGGAATCACATTCTGGATCGTGGGCGATCAGATCAAGAAAGGCGCGGCGCTGAATGCCGTGCAGATCGCACAGTATATCATTGCACACAAGAAATAAAAAGACGCTTCGGCGATGATAGCGGCAGCATTGACAACGGCAACGGCGCAACCGCTCGTCACCTCGCCGGTGGCGATATTTCTCGTTGTGCTCTCTCTGATTCTGCTCGCGCCGATGTTGCTGACGCGCATCAAGATCCCTCATGTGATCGGACTGATCGTGGCCGGCGTGATAGTGGGGCCTTACGGTTTCAACGTGCTGTCGCGCGACATGAGCTTCGAGGTGTTCGGACAGGTGGGTCTCTTCTATCTCATGTTCCTGGCGGGAGTGGAGATAGATATGTATCACCTGAAGAAGAACATCCGGCGCGGCTTCGTGTTCGGGCTCTTCACCTTTGCCATACCGGTGCTCGTGGGTGTGCCGGCGGCCATGGTGCTGCTGCATCTCGATGCGGTGGCGGCCATGATGCTGGCTTCGATGTTTGCCGCCCACACGCTGCTGGCCTATCCTATAGTCTCGCGTTTCGGACTGACAAAAAATCCGGCCGTCGTGATAGCCATCGCGGGCACCATCTTCACGGTGCTCGGCTCGCTGATGGTGCTGGCCGGTGCCGTGGGCGTGGTGCGCGACGGCGGTTTCGATGTCGTGTCGACGCTTCAGCTTGTTGGGATGCTGGCGCTTTACTGCGTGGTGATATCCTACATCTATCCGCGCCTCACGCGATGGTTTTTCAAACGCTATCACGATGGCATCATGCAGTTTGTCTATATCCTCGTGATGGTATTTCTGGCCGCGCAGGCAGCTATAATGATAAGGATCGAGGGTGTGTTCGGCGCGTTTTTCGCCGGGCTGGTGCTCAACCGCTACATCCCGGGCCGTTCGCCGCTGATGTCGCGCATCGAGTTTGTCGGCAACGCCATCTTCATACCATATTTCCTGATAGGTGTGGGCATGCTCATCAACGTGCGTGTGCTCACGTCGGGATGGGGAACGCTCTATGTGGCTGCGGTGATGAGTGCCGTGGCCATGGCCGGAAAATGGCTTGCCGCTTTCGTCACGCAGAAAATATTTAAGATGCGGGCTATCGACCGGTCGATGCTTTATCAGCTGTCCAACGCCCACACGGCGGTGGCGCTCGCCGTGGTGATGATCGGCTATGATATGGGGGTGTTGGGCGTGGAGATACTCAACGGTACGGTGCTGATGATCCTGGTGACATGCACGGTGTCGTCGGTGGGTACGTCGCGTGCCGCCTCGCGGCTTAAAGTGCTGTCACTGAATTCGCCGGATGCCGTAGTGGGCGCCGATGCCCCGAAAGAGGCCGGCATACGCACGCTCATACCGGTGGTCAATCCGGTGACGGCGCGTGAGCTCGTCAATCTGGCGCTTATGATGAGCGACGGCAACAAACTGCGCAACAAGATCTACGCGCTGCATGTGCGCAACGACAATTCGCCCTCGTCGCGCGCCGTGGGCAAGAGCTCGCTCGAGTTGGCCGAGCATGTTGCCTCGGTGATGGACGTGAAGCTGAAGAGCATCGAGCGCTACGACATGAATTTCGTGACCGGTGTGCTCAACACGCTGGAGGAACGCGACATCAACGAGGTGGTCATCGGTCTGCACCGACGCAGCAACGCCATCGACTCGTTTTTCGGCGACAAGCTCACTCAGCTGCTGAAAGCCACCTTCCGCATGGTGGTGATATCGCGCTGCTATATACCGGTCAACACCGTGCGCCGCATTGTGGTGTCGGTGCCCGACAAAGCTCAGTATGAAACGGGATTCGCCCACTGGGTGAAATCGATAGGCAATCTGACGCGTCAGCTCGGATGCCGTGTGATTTTCTGCTGTTCGGCCGAGACACGCCGCTATATCATGGCGGTGCTCCGCGCCGGACGCTACGGCATACGGTCGGAATACCGCCTGGTGGAGGCGTGGGACGATTTCGTGCTGCTGGCCAACAAGATTCAGGACGACGATCTTTTCGTCGTGGTCAGCGCCCGCCGCGCCTCGGTGTCGTTCACTTCCGATATGGATGCGCTGCCTGAATTCCTGCGCAAATATTTCTCGCAAAACAATCTTATCGTCATCTATCCCGAACAGTTCGGCGATGAGGCTCCGGTGCTGGCCATGGGCGATGCCATGTCGGCCGACGTCGAATCGGCGCCAATCCCTCTGTGGCTCAAGATACGCAACGCCTACCGCGGCTGGCGTGCAAGCCGCAAGCTCCCATCATATTCGGGCGGCGACGAGCGCGATATCGAAATCTGACGTCCCGACGCCTCATCGCGCGGCCATGCCGGCAATGACTATTTATAGCATTCGGTGAGCGTGTGCAGCTCTGTGAACAGGCGGCGCATCGGCTCGGTGAGAGTGATGTCGCGGCGCGCCATGACGCGTTCGGCTATGGCGAAAAATTTGACGAGCGGCACATCGGTGAAGCCGGTGCCGGCTGATCCTTCGCTGAACGATGCCACGAAATTGCGCGGGAACCCCGTGCCGTGGATGTTGACGCCGATGCCCACCACTGTGGCGGTGTTGAACATCGTGTTGATGCCCGCTTTGGAATGGTCGCCCATGATCAGGCCGCAGAACTGCAGGCCGGTGCGGAGAAAACGCCGCGAGGTATAGTCCCAGAGTTTGATCTCGGTGTAGTCGTTTTTGAGATTCGAGGCCACACAGCCGGCGCCGAGGTTGCACCACGAGCCGATGACGGCGTTGCCGAGGAAGCCGTCGTGGGCTTTGTTGGAGTAGGGGTGCATCACCACATTGTTGATCTCGCCGCCAACCTTGCAGTGAGTGGCTATGGTGGTGGCGCCATAGATGCGCGTGCCCATATTCACATTGGAGTGCTCACCTATATATATAGGTCCGCGCAGGCAACTTCCTTCCATCACTTCGGCGCCCCGGTCTATATAGATAGGACCCCCCTTGGTGTTGAGCGTGGCGCCTTCAACAACGGCTTCGGGATGGATGAACACTTGCGACGGGTCGCCGATGACGGTGCATGTGGAGCTGACCGGCGCACTCAGCCCCGGCTTTGCAAATGCGGCGAAATCGGCCGCGATGGCTTCGGCATTGTTGAGGAAGAGATCATAGGGGCGACGAATCACGACTGGTGCCGGACCGTTCCACACCACGGTGCCGCGCGCCTGGGCCGGATCCTTGAAGCCGTTCATGGCTATCGGTGTGCCGTCGGCGGTGGCGAGCATCGCGCCGGTGGTCAGCGCGGCAGCGGCTTCGGCCAGGGCCGGAGTGGGGATGACGTTGGCGGCTATGACCAGGCTGTCGGCCGTCGCGCTTTCCTGCGGGAAGAGCTCGGCGAGATACGTTGCCGTCGAATAGGAGTAGCAGCCCGGCAGCATGCGCTCCCATTTGGAGCGGATAGTGCCGAAACCGATGTGAAGTTCCGCTATCGGGCGGGTAAAGGTCAGCGGAAGCAGTCCTGAATAGGCTTCCGGTATGTCGTGCAGGATGATATTTCGCATTGCTGTGGTTGGTTGGTTGATGCAAAATTAATAAATTTGCAGCGTAATAGAACCGTCAACACGGCATAACTTTTTTAAGCATATGAATTTTATCGCTACAGATATCGCAGGCGTGTGGATTATAGAGCCGCGCCGTTTCGGCGATGCCAGAGGCTATTTTATGGAATCGTTCAAGAAGTCGGAATTCGAGGCCAATGTGGGTCATGTCGATTTCGTGCAGGACAACGAGTCGTTCTCGTCGCGCGGCGTGCTTCGCGGACTTCATTTCCAGAAAGGTGAGTTTTCGCAGGCCAAGCTCGTGCGCGTGTCGCGTGGCACGGTGCTCGATGTCGCCGTGGATCTCCGCGGCGGTTCGCCCACCTTCGGCAAGCATGTGGCCGTGGAGCTGTCGCAGGAAAATGCCCGCCAGCTCTTCATACCGCGCGGATTCGCCCACGGCTTCGTGGTGCTGAGCGATGAGGCGCAGTTCCAGTACAAGGTCGACAACGTCTATGTCCCGCAGTCGGAGGCCACGCTGCGCTTCGATGACCCGGCGCTCGGCATCGACTGGCGCGTAGCCCCCTCCGAGATGCTCCTCTCTCCCAAAGATCTCAAAGGCATAAGCCTGTCGGAGATAACGCCGTTCTGAGCGTAGATATGTTGCGCCTGCTGATATGTTTTGGTGGAGCGGTAGATCAGATGCCGAGGATGTTGCGGAGTATCCACCAGACGAAAAATAGGATGAGGTAGGCGATAGCGGCATAGCGGTGACATGCTATGCGAGCCACGGCGCCGCTTGCCGGAAGAAATTTCAGCGTGCCCCAGATTACGAAGAAAAGGTAGGGGATTGACAGGATAAGGAAAAGGTTTTGCGCGAGGGCGCCGGTGATGTCGCCGTTTAACGCCGCATGCAGAGCACGCTGCATGCCGCAGCCCGGGCAGCTTAGGCCGGTGAGGCTATGAAACGCGCACTGTGGCATCCAGCGGGTGGCTATTGGGTCGAAAGCCGAATAGAAGAGCACAATCAGCACTGCGACGGCAATGAGTGCTGCCGCAATGGCAATCCGTTTGCGGGTTGTGTTGTTCAATTGGTCGTGTGTCAGCTTATAAGCTGTAAATAGACGCCAAGGAAGCTCCTAAGACACCGAAGTAGATGAAGTATATAACAGCCGCAGAAACCGCCGATGCGATGCCCCAGTTGCGTGCTTTTATGGAACTGTCGCGAGCGGCTTCGTAATTGCCGGCAAGCCAATAGGAATCGACTTTTGAGGCATAGACTATCGAGACAATTCCGAAAGGAAGGCAGCAGAGTATGGTGGTGAGAATGCCGAGCCAGAGGTAGGTCTGCGGTCTTTCAATCTGCGGGGAGCCGACCGGCTGATTTGCCGCTACGTTCCGGTTTCCGGGCATGGGAGGGACGGTGGAATAGAAAATGTTTTGCAGAGCGGTGACATTGCCTGCCGGCAGCCATTCCGGCATTCCCTCACACCACACCAGTGTTTCGGGTCTTATGCCTTCGGCTGCAAGCTGAGATATGGTGAATGGGCCGACGGTCTGCCGCTGAGCGTTGACGTAATAGTATTTTTCCATGATACAATGATGTTGTAATGTGAATAACGGAGGTTGAATATATTAACGTGAGTTCGACGAAATTAAGTAATTGAAAATTTGGTGATTAGCGATAAAAG
>URWH01000013.1 GCA_900551515.1 uncultured Porphyromonadaceae bacterium | reverse complement strand
CGATCGCTGATCTCAACCGTCTGCCGTCGGCTCTCTTCGTTGTCGACGTGCTCAAAGAGCGCATCGCCGTTGCTGAAGCCAACCGCCTCGGCATCCCCGTGTTCGCTATGGTTGACACCAACTCCGATCCGACAAACGTTGATTTCGTGATCCCCGCCAACGACGACGCTTCGAAATCGATCGAACTCATCCTCGGCACCGTATGCGATGCTATCGCCGAAGGTCTTGAGGAACGTAAGGTTGAAAAAGTCGACACTCAGGCTGCCGAGGGCGCTGCCGCTCCCGCTCCCCGTCGCGAACGCCGCCGCGTGAACCGTGCTCCCAAAGCTGAAGCCGAAGCTGCAGCAACCGAAGCACCCGCAGCAGAAGCACCTGCAGCAGAATAATTAAATTATTTACAAAACAATTCTAACACACATTATTATATGGCAGTAACAATGGCAGAAATCACCAAGCTGCGTCACCTCACAAGTGCCGGCCTGATGGACTGCAAGAAAGCTCTCGCTGAAACCAACGGCGACATCGAAGCCGCTGTCGAGATCCTCCGCAAGAAGGGTCAGGCAGTAGCCGCCAAACGTGAAGACCGTCAGGCATCAGAGGGTTGCGTTCTCTCTAACAACGAAGGCGAATTTGCCGCTGTCGTCGCTCTCAAGTGCGAGACCGACTTCGTAGCAAAAAATGCCGGATTCGTTGACCTCACCAAGAAAATTCTCGATGCAGCCATGGCTCAGAAGCCCGCATCGATGGACGAACTCAAAGCTATCGTGCTCGACGGCCAGACAATCGCCGACCTCATCGTTGAGGAAAGCGGTAAGACCGGCGAAAAGATGGAGCTCGGTGCCTACGAGTTTATCAAAGCTCCCTCGACCACATCCTACAACCACCTGGGCAACAAGCTCGCCACTATCGTAGGTTTCAACCTCGAAGGCGTTGACTACCATGTCGGTCGCGACGTGGCCATGCAGGTTGCTTCGATGAACCCCGTGGCTGTTGACCGTGACAGCGTTCCCGCACAGGTTGTTGAAACGGAATACAACGTGGCCATCGACAAGACCCGCGAAGAACAGATCCGCAAGGCTGTTGAAGCCGCTCTGAAAAAGAACGGTCTCAACCCCAACCACTTCGACTCGGAAGATCACATCGAATCCAACATGTCGAAAGGCTGGATCACAGCAGAAGATGCTGAAAAAGGCCGCAAGATCATGAAGGAAGCTGCCGAGGCCAAAGCCGCCAATCTTCCCCAGCAGATGATGGAGAATATTGCCAAAGGCCGCGTCAACAAGTTCTTCAAAGAGAACTGTCTTCTCGAGCAGGAATTCATCAAAGACGCAACGATCACCATCGGCCAGTATCTCGAAAAGGCGCAGAAAGGTCTCGTTGCCGTAGAATTCAAACGCGTCAACCTCAATCAGGACTAATCAACGGCTGTGATTGCCCCGGCAATCACTACCGCCATCAACCCATCGAAGCGCTCCGCAAGCCCTCCCGGCCGGCGGAGCGCTTCCGGTGTTTCCGGGGCCTGCTGGCTTAGCTACCTTAGCTAATGCCGGCGGGTGGCGGTGAAAGGGTTGTGTGCTGATTTAGGATATATTAACGGTTGCGAATGAGGGGAAATGTGTATCTTTGTGAAAATGTTATAAAAAGAATAAACCGACATAAATAAACCTATCTTAGCAGTAGTTATGCCCCGATACCTTTATTTCAATAACCGTGATGAATTTTACAGGATAGCCCTCGACCAGATAATATATTTCGAGGCTGACAAGAACTACACATTCATGAAGCTGGCTACGGGCCAGAAGCTCGCTTTCACGTTTTCGCTGCAGAAAATGCAGAAGTATCTTGCTGATTCGCTGGGTGATGACGCCAGAAAGTTCGTGCGTATCGGTAAATCACACATCATCAATGTGACATATATCTACAACATCGATCTGTCGAAACGCATGGTGCGTCTGATGCATCCGGCATCGGCCACGGTCTATGGGTTGAAGATGTCGTATGACGCGCTCCGCAATCTGCGCGCGCTTTTCGTTAAGGAGAAATAAACAGTAATATCAAACAGATCAGCTATATCTTATGGCAACATTTGAAATAGAAATAGGACGTGATGTTCTCCCAGGCAATTTCAAGATTCCGTGCACGGAGAAGATGGTGAGCAAACATCACGCAAAGGTGGTGGTGCAGGATGGCAGCATCGAGCTTTACGATCTTGATTCGACCAACGGCACTTTTGTCAACGGACTTCCGATAAGGCATAAATGTGTGAAAACCAGCGATGTCATCAACCTCGGAGGCGCAAAGGGCTATGCCGTGCGCATCGAGGATGTGATAAATGCGGGCAAGGCTGAACAGAAACCTGAACCGTTGTCGGATCAGGAATACAAAAAACGTGTGGAAGCGCTCGGGACCGAATATGACAATTTCCAGGACCGTGTAGCCGAGATGCAGACATCGCTTCAGACCAATATGATGATGATCAGGATGGGTCCCGGTATGGCTCTCGGTGTGATCACATCGGTACTTGCCGTGATAGTGCCTGACAATCTGAAGGCTGCAATAGGCGTCGGCGGTGCTATCGTCACTCTGTTTCTGTTCATCATGGCCAACAAGTGGGCGGCCATCTACGGCAAGAAGCAGATGAAGAAGCGGCAGGAGCTCCAGGACGATTTCTATGCGCGCACCTATGTGTGTCCCGATCCGCAATGCCGCAGCTCATGGCAGGGTAAAAGCTATAAGCAATTGTGGGCCAAAGGTATGTGTCCTTATTGTAAACGTAAATTCACCTGACGGAGCGACGTCGGCGTGCTTCGAAAAGCAGAAAAAAAGATGCATGCATAGCGATAAAAAAACATTTCGTCACAAAAAGCGGGCATTTCGTCATAATATCCGCTTCCGGATGATGCGGAGCGAAAATAATCGCATTATATTTGCATCAGAAAAAGAAATATAAAACAGCCTACGACTATGACAACAAATCAGACAACAATCAATGGTGGTTTCGACTCAGAAAGGACCCAGTATAATCTTCCGCAGCAGGAAACGAAAACCGTGTTGAAGCCGGTGAAGAAATCGGGCCAAAACACGTCGGGTAAAGTGATTGCCCTCGGCTCGATCGGCGTCATCGCCGGTATTGCCGGTGCAGCAGGTATCAGCGCTTACACCCGTGCCCCGGGCATGAGCGAAGATAAGGTGACGTTCCCGAGCGTCGACGGCGACAAAGGCGCATCGGCAGCAAAGGGCTCCGACGCATCCACAGCAGCTACGGATGCCGATACCGCAGCTCATGACGCAACGACGGGCGCCGAAGCCAACGGCACCGCCGCCCTGACTCCCGAGCAGCAGGACAACGTTCACTCCTACGGACAGGCAATCTATCTTCCCGAATCGTTTGATGAAATCGGGGTGGCTTTCTCGCCCGACGACAGCATGTCGTTTGCACAGGCATTCTCAGCGGCCCGCGCCGAAGTAGGCCCTCACGGGGTTTTCGCATGGCACGGCGGTGTGTTCGGTACATATTATGCCGACGAATGGAACAGCCTTCCCGAAGACTATCGCACATCATTCTCCAACCACGACTGGAGCAGCGTGGGCGACACCCAGTTTGTAGCCGAAGAGGTCCCGGCCGCTCCCTACGAAGTGGGGACCGACGACAACGGCCGCGTGTATGTGATGCTCGTCGAAGCCGTGACCGGTGAACCGGTGGCATATTACCCTGACGGCAGTCTCACTCCGGTGCTTGACGAACAGGGTCAGGTGGTGGCTTTGGTCGACAACAACCTCGTAGGTCAGGACACAGCCAATGCCCTTATCATTGACCCCAGCGGCAGCGTGACGATGACCGACGATCCGACAACCGCCCTTATCGCCATGCTGGCCTCTGACCAGGAATTGATGGCCGACACCGTAGTCCCCGAGGTGGATGTCGATCCGGAATCGAATGTTGTGGAGGTGATCACTTCCGACGACGATGATGTTTATGTGCCGGAGATGATCGACGAGGATGCCGTGGTGGTTGAACTTGACGATGAGAACTACGACGTAGTCGAAGTGCTCGACGATGACGATATGGTTGCGACAGTCACTGATTCGGTCGACGCCAATGAGACGTTTGATGATCTTCCCACCGATGATATGGCAGCCGCCGACGGCATCGAAGAGATTGAGATATAAGATACATAACGAAAACACACGCTTCCGGAGCGCGATTGAACAGTCGCCGTGCTCCGGAGCGTTGGCGTTTTTACAAATAGTTGAACAGTAACCCCCCCAAGGCAAATAGCCTGCAACCCAAAAATGGCTTTAGAAATAAGAAAATGTCCCAATTGCGGCGCACGTCTGCGGTTCAATGTCAGCAGTGACAAAAAGATCAAATGTCCGCGCTGCAGCCTGATCAAAGCGGCGGGCGAATTCCTTCCCGACATTCCGGCCGCTCCGAAGCCGGAAGCAATGTACACACCGAAACCGCAGAAAACCACGCAGAGGACCAAAGGCAAGTGCTCCGAATGCGGCCGCAACATCGTCATCCCGGCGGGAGTAAGTGTCGGCGCCAAGCTGAAGTGTCCGCAGTGCGCTCACGTCGGTACGTTTTTGGAATTTACCGGCGGCGCCCCGCAGGAAAAAACGGAGAAGCACGACCGTACGGTAGTTTTAGATCCTACCGATTTCCGCCCCGGATCGCTCGTGTTTGTATCTGACAACGGCACATGGGACGGCAGCAAGCAGCCCATACATCTTCGCATCGGCACCAACCGCATCGGCCGCCGGTCGCATACAAAGGTGGTGGATGTTTCGCTTCCCACAACCGACGATCAGATGAGCCGCCATCACATCAACATCGAGATGGTGAAGAAGCCCGGCGGTTGCATCAAGCATTATATCTCCGATGCCGGATCGAAAAACGGCACGTTTGTCAACGGTTCGCGCCTGATGCCCGGCGATGAAGTGGGTCTTGTCAAAGGCACAATAATCAAACTCGGCCATACGGAGCTCCGTTTCGATATCATTTAATCTCTCCACGCATCCTCGGGCCGGCGAAGATGCCGAAGTCTGAGGGGCATAATGAAAACAGTAAAGCAAATGAAAATATATCAGCCGCTTTCAATCAACGACAAGGGCGGACGTGGCAATCAGGAAGATACCGTCAGCCCATTACCCGGCACAGCCACCTCGGCCGACCGCACCTTCATAGTTTGCGACGGCATGGGCGGCCACGAAGCCGGCGAGGTGGCCAGTGGCGCGGTTTGCGAAGCTATCTCGGCATATCTCAATGATTCTGATCCCGAGACATTCGATCTCTCGACGCTGAGAGGCGCCATAGATTCGGCCTACGACACACTGGCCGAACGCGACACCACCACCGGACAGAAACGCATGGGCACAACGCTCACGCTGGTGCATCTTTCGGACCGTCAGGCAGTGATGGCTCATATCGGCGACAGCCGCATCTATCATCTCCGGCCCGATGGCAACGGAGGCATGACGATACTCTATAAAAGTTCGGACCACTCGCTGGTGAATGAGCTTGTGAGAGCCGGAGTCATCACTCCCGAGGAAGCCATCAACCATCCGAAGAAAAACGTGATCACACGAGCCATGCAGGCGCGCGAAGATCACCGCGACGGCGCTACCGTGCATATTACCAACGATGTGGCCGCCGACGACCGTTTCTTCCAGTGCTCCGACGGCGTGCTGGAATGCCTGTCGGATGCGGCTCTCTGCGAGATCATGGCCGATGAGTCGCTCACCGATGAGCAGCGCATCGAGCGCATCACAGAGATATGCCGGTCGAGCCATGATAATTTCTCGGCTTACTATGTGCATGTCGAAGAGGGTATTGACGCCGCTCATATCAATACGGAAACCGTGGAGCTGCGTATCGATGCGCCCAACGAAGCAACGGCAGCCATTGCCGTCGAAGCTGAGATTCCGACACAGGAAGAAGAGGCGCCGGTCGTGTTGCCGAAGCCTGCCGCAGTGCCTGCGGCCGTGGTGGTTGAGGAAGCTGCGGAGATAACCTCCGTCGGTGAGGCTCCGCAAATGGTTCATAATAGCAAGCCTGTGAATAAGAAATCCAACAACGGCCTGCGGATTGCGGTCGTCATCCTGGCAATAGCGCTCGTGGCTTTAATCGGATATGTGCTGTTTGTCCCCGCTTCCGACGAACCGACGGCTCCCGAGTCGACGGAACTACCCGAAGAAACCGAAGACCCTGACTACGTCGATGAACCGGAGGCTACCGCTCAACCTGCTGCCGAGCCTGATCGATCCGGAAAGGACGCGAAAGTGATCCACAACCGACCTGCGCGGCAGCTCCAAAAGAACGGGATAAGAGTACCAAGAAACAGTGTGCCCGGAACAACTGTTCCCGAAAATCCCGGAAAAAATCTGCGTGACGTCGATAAAGACGCCAAGGGCAAAGGCTCTTTGAAAGAATCGGAAAGAAAATCTGTGACCGATGATGTTCAGCAAGGTAAATCAAATCACAGCAAGGGTAGTCACGAGGAACCTCAATCTGCAACAGTAACAACAAATATTAGTAGTCAAGTATAATGAAAAAGAAAGAAATAATATGGGTATTGGCAACGCTGGCAGTGACAGCGATTGCATGGGTAGTTTACTGCAAGTTTATTGAAGAAGAGTATGTCGAGCCGGGTTCTGCGCCCCAAGTAGAAATGGTTGACACCGACGGCCCCGACACGACAAACGTTGAGGCTAACGGCACGGATCGGAGTCAGCTGTCCAGCGTTGGCGACGAAGACGAATAGTAAACCGGCCGTTTAGACAATATAGATTATAATCAAAAAAACATCGCGGTGAGCCACAGAGGCGCGCCGCGATGTTTTTTATCGTATTGGAATGTGCTTTATCGACAGATTATTGTGCGGGGGTGACGGTGCCTATTTCGCGGATGGCGCCGGTGACGGGATTGAACGTGGCGTAAGCGGGTTCGCGCTTATTGGTGAAGAGGTTGGGGTCGAGGCCGAAAACCACGCCATACTGAGCAACGTCGATCGTCTTGGCGGCGACATCGGAGCCCATGAACGAGGCCGTGACGTCGGCGGTGCCTGGGATGCGGTAGGCGAGTCCGCCTTTGGGGAAGCGCTTCACCTCGCCTTTTTCATTTTTGGGGAGGGTGCCGCGGGAGGTGACGTTGACGGTGATGCGAATGGGGTCGCCGCTGAGATCATCGGCATCGACGATACCGTCGAGAGCCGAGAGGCGGGCTATGACGCATTGCCACGACTTTTCGTCGCCGGCAGGCGGTACGGCGGTAAATGTGGCTACCTGTGTGGAGGTCTGCTCGGTGCCGAGAAACATGGCTGTCAGCGCGGCTTCCTGATTGTCGAGGTTGTCGAGGGCAAGCTGCATGGCCTGACCGTCGGAGGGCATATTGTCGGCCGAGCCGGAGATGATGTCGCTGCGGCTCTGACGCAGTTCGAAGATGCGAGTGGCGGCCAGCTCGGCACGTTTTGCCGATGACGTGCTCTGGAGCATCTCGGCCGTCATGGCCTGTGAGGCGGCCGGCGTTTCGAGAATCGTGGGTTCGGCCTCACGCGGCTGCGGAAGTAGTGCCGCTGTGGCTGCGGCAACAGCCTCAGTGTTGATGGCGAGCGGGAAATCGGTGTCGGACAGGATCATAAACGGGGTGGAGCCGGATTTGAACTGCACGAGATAGCGCTCCTCGTTGTCGGCCACGCCGCGCGTGGTTATGGTCACGCTTTTCAGACGGCAGGTGACCGACGGTTCGACGATCGGGTCCATGCCGAGATATTTTTTTGCGTAGCGAAAGAATTCGCCCGGTTGTCGCACCGTCTTTTCGGCTTCGACGGTGACGTCGATCACGGTGACGGGCAGCGTGTAGATAAGTCCGTATTCGTTGGTCTTTCCGGCCGTCAGCTTCTGGGTGGTCTGTGCGGGCGCCAGAAGGGCGGCGGCAAGGAGAGTTATTGTGAAAAGCATTCGTTTCATATCGCAAACAGTTAAAGATATGTCAGGGATGGTGGATTAAAAGTGATGAGGGGGCGATCAGCTCTGCTGCATGGTTTCCATGATCGCTTTGCCGGTGCAGTCGGCGATGTCGGAAGCGGTGACGCCATAGTCGCCGTTGATTTTCGCGGCCATCTCGCCGGCCAGGCCGTGGATGAACGCGGCCATGATGGAGGCAACTTCGGGTTTGTAGCCCTGGCCGATAAGGGATGTGAGGATGCCGGTGAGCACGTCGCCGCTGCCGGGGGTCGCCATGGCGGGCGAGCCGGTGGAGTTGAAATATACCTTACCGTCGGGGCGCACGAGAGCGGTGTAGTGGCCTTTGAGAAGGATGAGCAGGTTGTAGTATTTCGACACCTCGAGGGCTTTTTTGAGGCGCGCCTCATGGGTGGTGTGCTCGCCGAACAGACGGTCGAACTCGCCGTCGTGGGGCGTGAGCACCGACAGCATCGGAATGTGGTTGAGCAGCTCGGGGCGGCGCGCGATGCAGTTGAGTGCGTCGGCGTCGATGACCAACGGCGTCTTGGCCGAGCGGATGAAAGTGTCGATGGCGTTGAGCGTGTTGTCGGCGGTGCCGATGCCCGGGCCGATGCCGTAGGCGGAGTACTGGCGTGTGGGGTGGATGTCGTTGATCATGAGTTTATTGTCGTCGGCCTCAAACATAGCTTCGGGCACGGCCGTCTGCACCGTCTGGTAGGCGCACTGCGGACCGTAGACGGTGACCTTGCCGACACCCGAGCGGAGGGCGCCTCGGGCGGCGAGCACCGATGCACCGACCATGCCGTAGCGTCCGGCAATAAGCAGCGCCGAGCCGAAATCGGCCTTGCTGCAGAACGGGTCGCGCTGCCGCAGCAGGCTCTTTACCTCCGACGCCTCGACCAGATGGAAGCCGGTCTTGATCTTGTCGGCGGCTTCGCGGCTCAGGCCGATGTCGAGCACCTTCCAGCGGCCGATCAGCTCGGCTTTTTCAGGGATGAAGAAGCAGATGTGGGGGAACTGGACGGCGAGCGTGAGGTTGGCCTTGATGATGTCGCGGGCCGGAGCCTGACGGTCCCAGTCGGAGAACATGCCGCTGGGCATGTCGATGGATACCACCGTGGCACCCGATTCGTTGATGTAGCGCACCAGGGCGCGGAAACCGCCGTTGAGCGGCTCGCGCAGACCCGAGCCGAAGAGGCCGTCGATGACCAGATCATTGGCGCCCAGCTCGGGAGTGTTGAACGTGTTGACAATCTCGATGAAATCGGCTTCGGGAAAGTCGCTGCGCATCACGTTGCGGAAATGGACACACTCGTCCTTGATGCTGTTGCCGCCTATGTTGAAGAGGTAGACCACGGGAGCGAAGCCGCGCTCCATGAGGCGCATGGCCGTGGCCAGAGCGTCGGCGCCGTTGTTTCCGGGGCCTGCGAAAACGACCGTGCGTTTTGTGGGACGCCAGTGTGTGGCAATCTCGGTGGCGGCGGCTTCGGCCACACGTTCCACGAGCGTTCGCGTCGTTATGGCTTCTGTCGAAAGAGTCTGGCGCTCGATGGCGCGGATATCATCGGTGGTAAAAAGCTTCATGATTATGTCGGGTGTTTTTAGTTTCTGGTTTCGCGTTTACAAAATTATAAAATTCTGAGTGATTGTCTGAGAATTTTAGTAATTTTGCGCAAAAATAGAGTTTGTTTAGCAACATTAGTCATATATAGAGCGATTTTTGGTGACAATCGGATACCGCTCTTAAAGAATCAAACCGATGAGAAAGGTTACTTACAAGGGTCTGACATTTGTGCCCTACATTGAGAGTGATAAGATCCAGGCCCGCGTCAAAGAACTCGGATCCCGTATAACCGAAGAGTGCCGGGGCAAGCGTCCGCTCTTCCTGTGTGTGCTCAACGGCGCATTTCCGTTTGCTTCCGATCTCTTCCGCGCCGTGCAGCTGCCCGACGCCGAGATCTCGTTTATCCGACTGAAAAGCTACGAGGGCACCTCGAGCACCGGCGTGGTCAAAGAGGTGCTCGGCCTTGCCGACGACATCGAAGGCCGCACCGTGATAGTGGTTGAGGACATCGTCGACACGGGCAAAACCATAGCCAACCTCGTGGCTACGCTCCGCAAAAGCAACCCCGCCGATGTCAAGATCGCCACACTGCTCTTCAAGCCCGAATCGCTGAAGGCCGACGTAAAGCCCGACTACGTGGGCTTTGAGATACCGTCGGATTTCATCATCGGCTACGGTCTCGACCTCGACAGACTGGCCCGCAACCTCCCCGACATCTGGGTGCTCAGCCCCGATCACGACGCCTGACGCCCGGTCGGCCGTCTGACACTTTTATCTATATCCTCATAACTTTCACACGACATCAACATCAGTTTTCAATATGTATAATCTGGTAGTGTTTGGCGCGCCCGGAAGTGGCAAAGGCACACAGAGCGCGCGACTTATTGACGAATACGGACTGTATCACATCTCGACCGGCGAACTTCTCCGCGACCATATAGCCCGCGGAACCGAGCTCGGCCGCGTTGCCGACAGCTACATATCCAAAGGACAGCTCATCCCCGATCAGCTGATGATCGACATACTCGAACACACGCTCGACGAGAATCCCGAGACGGCCGAAGGCGTGATCTTCGACGGATTTCCCCGCACCATTCCGCAGGCCAAGGCGCTCAAGGAGATGCTTGCCCGCCGCGGGTCGAAAGTGCACGCCGTGGTTGGTCTGGAAGTTGACGACGCCGAGCTTATCGACCGTCTGCTCAAGCGCGGACTCGAAAGCGGCCGCTCCGACGACAATCTCGAAACGATCAACGCCCGGCTGAAAGTGTACAACGAACAGACGGCGCCGCTTCGTGACTACTACACATCGGAAGGCAAATACCACGGCATCAAGGGTTCCGGAGCCATCGACGATATTTTCAACGATATAAAAACGGCACTCAAACCCACGCGCGCCGAGGCCGACAAGAAATGAAACGCATAGCAGTGATAGGCGCCGGCAATATGGGTGGCGCCCTTGCCCGTTGCTGGGCCGGCGCATTTGGCGGCGGCTCGCTGGCGGTGGCCAATCCGTCGGCCGGCAAGCTGCAGAAACTGCAGGAGTCGTTTCCCGACATTGCCGTCACCTCCTCCAACCGCGAGGCTGCCCAGAGCGCCGAAACGGTTGTCATCGCCGTCAAGCCATGGCATGTAACGGATGTGCTCAATGAGCTGTGCGACATCATCACCGCCGGCCATAAGACCGTGATCAGCGTTGCCGCCGGCGTCACCACCGGCGATATCGCAAAGATGCTCGGCGTCGAAGCCGGCGCGCTGCCGATAGTCTACTGCATCCCCAACACCGCCGTTTCGGTGGGCAGGGGAGTGGTGTTCTACACCACCGAAGGCTTCAATGCCGCCGCATCGGGACAGCTTGCGGCACTTCTGGCTCCTCTGGGCAAAGCCATCGAAGTAGCCCCCACGCAGATGCAGGCCGGCATGGCCGTGGCCTCGTGCGGCATAGCCTACGCGATGCGCTATATCCGGGCCGCGGTGCTCGGAGGCGTGGAGCTGGGTCTGAAGCCGGCCGATGCTCAGGAAGCCGTAATGCACACGCTCGAGGGCGCTGTGGCTCTGCTTGAAGCCAACGGCTCGCACCCCGAGGCCGAAATCGACAAAGTGACCACCCCCGGCGGTCTGACCATCCGCGGTCTGAACGCCATGGAAGCAGCCGGCTTCTCCGCCTCTGTGGCAGCCGGCCTCCGTGCATCGAAATGATATGGAAAATGAACGCCGGCGCATAGCCGTCAAAATAGGAAGCAATGTGCTCACGCGCCCCGACGGGATGCTCGACATCACCCGCATGTCGGCCCTCGTCGATCAGGTGGCAGCCCTGCGCCATGCCGGCGTGGAGGTGATCATGATATCATCGGGCGCCGTGGCCAGCGGCCGCAGTGAGCTCGCCGGCACCGATGCCCGCCATCTCGACAGCGTGGAGCAGCGACAGCTCTTCTCGGCCGTTGGGCAGGCCAAGCTCATCAACCGCTATTACGAGCTGTTTCGCGAGCATCATTTGGCTGTGGGTCAGGTGCTGACGATGAAGGAGAACTTCTCGACGCGCCGCCACTACCTCAACCAGCGCGGATGCATGGAAGTGATGCTCGGCGCCGGAGTAATACCGATCGTGAATGAAAACGACACGGTGAGCGTCACCGAGCTGATGTTTACCGACAACGACGAGCTTTCGGGCCTGATAGCCACCATGATGCGCGTCGATGCGCTGGTGATACTCAGCAACATCGACGGCATCTTCACCGGCTCGCCCTCCGATCCCGGCTCGCAGCTCATAGCCACCGTTAATCCCGCCGACGACCTCACTCGCTACATAAGCACCGAGCGCTCCGGCTTCGGCCGCGGCGGCATGCTCACCAAGTGCGGCATAGCCCGCAAAGTGGCCGACGAAGGCATCGAGGTGATAATAGCCAACGGCAAGACCGACAACATACTGCCGCGGCTGCTGCTCGGCGACGGCCCCGCGGCTCCCTGCACCCGTTTCGTGCAGCGCAGCGGTCAGGTGTCGAGCGTCAAGCGCTGGATGGCGCACAGCTCCGGCTTCGCCAAAGGGTCGGTGACCCTCAACGCCCGCGCCGTGGAGGTGCTCACGGGAAGCGAAGCTGTCAGCCTGCTGCCAGTGGGTGTCACTGCCATCGCCGGAGAGTGGGAGAAAGACGATCTCATCAACATCATGGCTCCCGACGGCCGCGTGATCGGCGTGGGTCGGGCCGCCTATTCGAGTGCCGAGGCTGCGGGATATTGCGGCCGCCACGACTGCCGTCCGCTCGTGCACTACGACTATCTCTATATCGACTGAGAGCCATCCGCTCAAATCAAAACCATTCCCCATCTATGACCACCGATATCACCCCCATGCTTGAGGCCGCCCGCCGCGCCTCGCTTTCGTTGCTCGACCTGTCGGCCGAGGCTGTCAACACACTTCTTTGCGACATCGCCGACCGGCTCGTGGCCGCAACGCCCGACATCATATCCGCCAACAGCCGCGATCTGGAGCGCATGGACTCCGCCGATCCGAAATACGACCGCCTGCGCCTCACGCCGCAGCGCATCGCCGCCATCGCCGCCGACATGCGGTCGGTGGCCTCGCTACCGTCGCCTGTGGGACTCACGCTCGACGACCGCACACTGCCCAACGGGCTGCATCTGCGCAAGGTGAGTGTGCCCTTCGGCGTCATCGGCGTGATCTTCGAGGCGCGCCCCAACGTGAGCTGCGATGTGGCGTCGCTGTGTCTGAAATCGGGCAATGCCTGTGTGCTCAAGGGCGGTCATGATGCCCGGGATTCCAACGAGGCGCTGGTCGGCGTTATCCACAGCGCGCTGGCCGCCCACGGCGTCGACACGGCCGCGGTGACCCTGCTGCCGCCCACGCGCGAAGCCACGGCACAATTGCTTGCCGCCCGCGGGCTGGTGGATCTGCTGATACCGCGCGGCAGCTCGTCGCTCATCGGATTCGTACGTGATAACGCCCGCATCCCGGTCATAGAGACCGGCGCCGGAGTGTGCCATGCCTATTTCGACAAGGCGGGCGATGCCGCGATGGGAGCGGCCATCGTCAACAATGCCAAGACGCGCCGCGTGAGCGTGTGCAACGCTCTCGACTGCCTGCTCATCCATGCCGACCGGCTCGCCGACCTTTCGGCGATAAGCCGGCAGCTGGCCGACAGCAATGTGGTGATCTATGCCGACGAACGCGCCATGGAAGCGCTCCGAGGCCACTATCCCGACCAATTGCTCCGTGAGGCCACCGCCGACAGCTTCGGCACGGAATATCTGTCGTATGCCATGGCCGTGCGCACGGTGGCATCGCTCGACGAAGCCCTCGACCATATAGCGCGCTACGGCTCCGGCCACAGCGAATCGATAATCACCGGTGATACCGTCGCCGCCTCGCGCTTCCAGCTGAAAGTCGACGCCGCCTGCGTCTATGTCAACGCGCCGACCTCGTGGACCGACGGCGCCCAGTTTGGTCTCGGTGCCGAGATCGGCATCTCCACCCAGAAACTCCATGCCCGCGGCCCCATGGCCCTCCGCGAAATCACTACCTACAAGTGGCTGATCAACGGCAACGGCCAGCTCCGCCCCGCCTGATGGACGGCACGGGGTAATGACACGCAGGATTATCGCCGTGACAAAGATGGGAACGGCTGGTGGAAATATGCATAAAAAATGTTACTTTTGTGAAAAAATAGAGAAAACTCACACAAACGACATTTGTTATGGCAGAATTTCTGGCAGCCGGTACGGTGCTCAGCTCGGGCAGAAACAATTATGTGGTGCAGTCGGTGCTCGGCTCCGGCGGCTTCGGCATAACGTATAAGGCTACGGTTTCGACGACGTTCAACGGCATGCTGGCCGTGGTGACGGTAGCCGTGAAAGAGCATTTTCTTAAGAACGACTGCGAGCGCGACAGCACGACGATGTCGGTGAATTGTTCGCAGCCGGCCCGCGAGCGCGTTGAGCGGTCGCGCCGCGATTTTGCCGGCGAGGCACGCCGCCTGATGTCGGTGGCGCCCGGCCAGCCCAACATCGTGCAGGTGAGCGAGGTGTTCGACGCCAACAATACGTCGTACTATGTGATGGAGTATCTCGACGGCATGACGCTACAGGATTATGTGCGTCAGCGCGGCGTGATCACCGAGCAGGAGATGCGCGGCATCATGCTGCCGATAGTGCGCGCCGTGGGCCATCTGCACCGCAACCGCATCACGCACCTCGACATCAAGCCCACCAACATCATGCTGACGAAGGGGGCTGACGGCCGCATCCGGCCGGTGTTGATAGATTTCGGCCTGTCTAAGCATTACAATGCCGACGGCGCCGCCACGTCGACCATAAATATCCAGGGCTTCAGCGACGGTTATGCGCCGGTGGAGCAGTATGGCGGCATAACGAGTTTTTCGCCGGCGAGCGACGTATATTCCCTGGCGGCCACTATGATGTTTTGCCTCCTCGGGCGCGCGCTGCCCAAATCGATGACGCTGATGTCGGAGGATGTGCGGCGGCTGATACCGTGCAATGTCAGCCCGCAGCTTCAGTCGGTGCTGACGGCGTCGCTCTACATGGAAAGCCGCCGGCGTCCGGCTGATGCCGATGCCATGCTGCGGATGCTCACCTCGGCAGGCGCTGTCACGCCGACCGCCCCGTCGGCCGTTCACACAACGCCCTACCGGCCTGCGCAGCCTACACATACGATCGGCTCGACGCAGACATCGCGGCACACGCAGATGTCACGGCCTGCGACGACTGTCAGAAGGCCACAGCCGGCGGCACCGTCCGGGCGCAGCCGGTCGGTGGTGCGGGGTCTGCTCGTGGCTGCTATAGTGCTCGTGTTGGCCGGTTTCGGCATCTGGTATTATGCGTTTGTCAATGACAAGACGCCTGATGTTGATACCGGTTTGATGAAGAATTACTATGGAACCTACTATATGACCGGCTATGTGAGCAACGACGAAGGCGATTATCCGATCGCAATGAACATCACGATCGATAGCGACGGCAAAGTCCAGGGACGCTACAACTATGATCTTACCGTGAAGAAATATGGTGACGTGCCCTCAAGCTATTTCTATCTCGACGGCAACGTTGTTGACAACGAAGGCAACATAGTGATGACAAGCCGCTTGTATGGAAAAGATGAAGCGTTTGAAACAATAAAGCTCCGGCTCTCCGACGACAAGACATATCTCGACGGCACGCTCGAAAACTGCAATAGCCACGGGCGATATACTGTGGCGTTGTCGGCGGCGAAATGACGGATGTGACTGATGTGGAGGATGTGACTGGGCCGGATGTGTGAGAAATGCTGCGGATTCGGCTTGCGTTTGGAAAATAATTGTTAAATTTGCAACCATACTATAATCACACTCTTTAGCAATGGCTACAACATCAGAGAATGCTTTGCCCGTAGGCACCCTGCTGCAAAACGGCAAATACCGCATACTGCGTTTCATCTCCTCCGGCGGCTTCGGCTGCACCTATGAGGCTCTGCACACTTTTTTCGACGAACGAGTGGCCATCAAGGAACTCTACGTGGGCGATTTCTGCAACCGTGAGCCCTATACCGGCCATGTCACCGTGGCCACACTCTCGAAGCAGCCTCTTGTAGCCAAGCTCCACCGCAAGTTTATCGAGGAAGCCAAGGCGCAGTTCCACCTCAAGCATCCGGGCGTAGTGCACGTGAAGGATGTGTTTGAGGAAAACAACACGGCCTATTATGTGATGGATTATATCGACGGAAAGTCGCTGCACGAGTATGCCCGTCAGGCGATGCCCGAGTCGGTGGCGCTCGGATATATCCGTCAGGCGGGCGAGGCGCTTGCTTACGTTCATTCCACCGGGCGCCTGCATCTCGACGTGAAGCCCGGCAATATAATGATCGATGCCTCGGGACGTGCCATTCTGATCGATTTCGGTACTTCGAAGCAATATGATTCCGAGAACGGCGAAAACACGTCGACCCTGCTTGGCCTCACGCCCGGTTTCGCATCACCCGAACAGATGTCGGGACAGCTGAAAGCGTTCACGCCGGCGGCCGACGTCTATTCGCTCGGCGCCACGCTCTACCGGCTGCTCACGGGTGTCACGCCGCCCGATGTGGCTCTGCGCTTCAGCGGCGAGCAGGTAGCCCCGCTGCCGTCGACCATCAGCGCCTCCACGCGCCATGCCGTCGAGGCAGCCCTGCAGCTCAATATCAGCATGCGTCCGCAATCCATGAAAGCCTTTCTCGCCATGCTATCCGACGAGACCGTGCCTGTTTCGCCCGGCCCTAAGCCCGGCCCCAAACCGGGTCCGGCGCCGCGGCCTAAGCCGACGCCCAAGCCTCAGCCGGCACCGCGTCCTCAGCCCCGACCCACTCCGGAGCCCAAGCCGCAGCCGGCCGAGAAGAAAAACCGGGCGGTCCTTTATATAGGGATGGTCGGAGTGGCTATTGCTGCTTTCGCGATTTCAATGCTTGTGTTCCGTAGAAATTCCGGCGGCGAAGGAGCAGCATTGGCGGATAGCGTGCAGGCAGCTGAGTTGCTTGAGGATTCTATTGTCGGCGAATCGGCGCTCACCATCCCGAAGCCGGAGCCCGCGCCGGAGCCGCTGCTCTGCTGGCTCTGGCTGGCAAACACGCTGGGGGCGGGCAGCAGCCATGCAGGCCGGGTGCTGGATGTGTTTGGCGGGGCGCAGGAGGCCTGGGAGAACCGGGATTCCGATGCGTTCCGCAAAGCGGTGGGCAGCCCGGCCTTTGCCCGGGCCAACCTGCCCGACAACACCCCAGTGCATTACCGGGCCTTTGCACGGCGGTGCGCGGCGCGGAATATCCGCATCCTGCCCTATGACGACCCGGATTACCCGCTGGCGTTCTCCCGCATCCCGGATATGCCGCTGGTGCTCTACTGCACCGGCGACCCCCGCTGGCTCAACGAGCCCGGGGCGGTGGGCATCGTGGGCAGCCGCAAGCCCACGGAATACGGCCTGAATGCGGCGGCGGATATCGGCGGCGAACTGGCAAAAAACG
>URWH01000012.1 GCA_900551515.1 uncultured Porphyromonadaceae bacterium | reverse complement strand
TCGGCCTACGTGAAACGCTACCGTTATTCGGGCAACTTCAATATCTCGTTCCTCAAGACCATCCTCGGCGACAAGGGGCTCCCCGACTACTCGAAACAGACCAACTTCCAAGTGCTCTGGAACCACACTCAGGATGCCAAAGCCAACCCCATATTCAACTTCTCGGCATCGGTCAACTTCACCACATCGGGCTATTCGCGCAACGACCTCGGAAGCTACTATTCCAACTCGTTCACGGAAAACACCAAGAGCTCGTCGGTCAACTTCACCTACCGCCCGGCCGGCTCCAAATGGTCGTTCTCGGGCAACGCCAGCATAGCACAGCGCAGCCAGGACTCGACGCTCGCCGTGTCGTTCCCCAACATCACCATCACGATGTCGCAGATCTATCCCTTCAAGCGCAAGCACGCCGTGGGAGCCGAAAAATGGTATGAAAAGATACGCCTCTCCTACTCGGGTCAGTTCAACAACTCGCTCACGGCCAAGCAAAACGAATTTTTCAAGAAAAGTCTGATCAAGGACTGGCGCAACGGCATGCGCCACAGCGTCCCGATCTCGGCCACGTTCAACCTCTTCAAATACTTCAACCTCACGCCGAGCATCAACCTCACCGACCGCATGTACACGACGAAAGTGCGCCGGCAGTGGGATCCGAATGCGGCCGCCGAAGTGTGCGACACCTCCTACAGCTTCTATAACGTCTGGGACTTCAACGCCTCCGTATCGCTCGACACCAAGATCTACGGCTTCTACCGGCCGATGAAATTCCTGGGCGACAAAGTGAAGATGATCCGTCACGTGATCACGCCTACGGTTTCGTTTTCGGGATCGCCCGACTTCAGCTCGCCTTTCTTCGGCTACTACGGCAGCTATCAGTATCCGGGCACCGACGGCGAGATGCGCACCCGCAAATATTCGCTCTTCCCCAACAGCCTCTTCGGCGTACCGAGCGAAGGAAAGACCGGCATGGTGAGCTTCTCGCTGGCCAACAACCTGGAAATGAAGGTGAAGACCGACGACGACAGCATCGGTGAGAAGAAGATATCGCTTATCGAGAACTTCTCCATCTCGCAAAGCTACAACTTCGCCGCCGACTCGCTCAACTGGAGCAACATCAACACCTCGCTGATGCTCCGCCTCGTCAAGAACTTCAACCTCAATCTGTCGGCCGTGTGGGATGTCTACACCTATCAGCTCAATTCGGCGGGCAACCCCGTGCGCGTCAACATCCCGCGCTGGAAGGCAGGCAAGGGTCTGGGACGCCTGTCAAGCACCGGCACCTCGTTCAGCTACACCTTCAACAACGACACCTTCAAGAAAAAGAGCAAGAAGAAAGATGTGAGCGGCGATGACGACAGCGGCGGCGACGACCGGCCGCGCGGGTCGGGCAACCGCAGCAGCGGAACCGACAGCGAGTCGTCGGGCAGCGGCGACATGGAATTCGTGGACGGCTACATGAAATGGGAGGTGCCGTGGAGCCTGACGCTCAACTATTCGGTCAACTACGGCTACGGGGCGTTCAACAAGCGCAAGATGGAGTATGACGGCAAGATCACGCAGAACCTCAGCCTCTCGGGCAACATCCGTCCGACGAAAAACTGGAACTTCAGTTTCACGGCCAGCTACAACTTCGACACTCACAAGCTGGCCTACATGAACTGCAACATCTCGCGCGACCTCCACTGCTTCACCATGACCGCGAGCTTCGTACCTGTCGGCCCCTACAAATCCTACAACTTCCATATATCCGTCAACTCGTCGATGCTGTCGGATCTGAAATACGACAAACGTTCGTCGCTCTCCAACGGAGTTCAGTGGTATTGACGCCTCCCGGGAAGCCGAAGCCGGCCGCCACGGCGGCTGCGCGTCACAGCCGGACACAACGCCGGCAGAATTACGTTACGGCAGAACAATCGCGGCAAACGGAGCGTTAACATTTCATAACCGACAGGATTCACCTGCACGACCGGATTTTTTCATCACAACCGTTTCAAAACGTTCCGACAGTGAGCACCAGCAAAGCCACACATATCATTCTGAAAGTCCTGAAATGGACAGCTATCAGCGTGGCCGCGCTCGTAGTGCTGATACCCGTGCTGCTCTACATTCCTTATATCCAGGACTTTGTCGTGGGCATCGCCGAGAAGAAGATCGAGCAGTCGACCGGCATGGATGTGAGCATCGAGCGGTTGCGGCTCAAATTCCCGCTGCGCGTGGAGCTTCGCGGACTCGTAATGTCGGAGAAAGGCGACACGATGCTGGCGGCCCGCAGCGCCGACCTCGACGTGGCGTTCTGGCCGCTGCTGAAAAGCGAAATCGACGTGACCGAAGCCGAGCTTACCGATGCTTTCTACCGGCTCAACAACGCCGACTCGGCCGTCTATCTCAAAGCCCGCATCGACCGCTTCCGCACCGCCGGCACCAACCTGACCTTCAATATCGAAAACATCAGTGTGGGCAAGACGCTGCTCGACGGCGCCGACATCGACATAGTGCTCAAAGACACCACCACCGTTTCGCCGACCGACACCACGGTGACACGGATGCTCATCAACGCCCCCGACCTGACGCTGCGCAACGTCAGCGTGCGCATGCGCATGCTCCCCACCATCGACTCGCTCTATGCCCGCATCGGCAACGCACACCTCACCGACGGGCGCCTCGACCTCGCGGCGCAGACCATCGACGTGAAAGCGCTTGATGTCGACTCGGTTACGGCCGCCTACATCATGCCGTCGGAGCAGTTCCTCGCCGGTTATCATTCGCCGCCCGTGTCGCCGGCCGACAGCGCGCTGCTCGCCGAGCAATCCGCCCTACCCTCCAAACCGTGGCAGATTCGCGCCGGGCGCATCGCCATCAACGGAAAGCGGGCGCTTTACGCCACACGCGGCTCACGACCCGCAGCCGGTTTCGACCCCGAATACATCGAAGCTACCGGCATAAAAATCGCCATCGACTCATTCTACAACTGCGGCACCACGCTGCGCGTCCCCATCCGTCATATCGCGGCAAAGGAACGTTGCGGTGTAAGCCTCGATGCCTCAGGCGTTTTCGACATGGACAGCACCACGATGCGTGCCGGCGGTTTCAATATATCGACCCAGTGGTCGGAAATGAAACTCGACGCCCTGATGGGGCTCGGCGACCTCATGACTGACCCGACAGTGCCGCTGCGCCTCGATGCCGACGGCTTCATATCGCTGCGCGACGTCTATGCCGCGCTGCCCGCCGTCGCCGCCATGATGAAAGGCATACCGGCCTCATCGCAGATCAACGTCGACGCCGACATATGCGGCACTTCGGGACGTCTCGGCATCAACCGCATGATGGTGAACATGCCGGGCAGCTTCAGCCTCGATGCCGACGGCATGGTGGCCGACGCATTTGATTTCAACCGCATGAACGGCCGCATCAACATCGACGGCGACATCCGCGACGTGAGCTTCATCAAAGACCGTATTCTCGACAAAGCCACGGCACGCACCATCGGCATTCCTCCAATGACCGTCGGGGGCACCATCGACTACAGCCCGGGGCTTATCGACGGCAACCTCTCCATAGCTTCGGCCGGCGGAAAGATGTCGCTCGACGCCGGATGGAATCAGAAAGCCGAGGGCTACGACCTCAGCATCGACGCCACACGCTTCCCGCTTCAAAAATTCCTTCCCGGTATGGGCATCGCCGATCTGACAGCCACGGCAAACGTGAAAGGTCACGGCTACGATCCGTCGCGCCGCACCACCTCCGCCACCGCCGACATCGACCTGCGCCATGTGGCTGTCAACGGGCGGCAACTTGAAAACATCAGCCTCACGGCATCGCTCGACACGTGTCGAGCCGTGGCACGCATAAACTCGCTGAACGCCGACGCCGATTTCGACGCCGACCTGACGGCGTGGGCCACCGCCGACGGCTATGACTGGGATCTGTCGGGCGACATCCGCCACCTCGACCTCCGGGCTCTCGGATTCAGTGACGATACGATGAACGGCTCGACCGACCTCTACACCTCGGGGCACTACAACCCACGCAACGGCGACACGGATGCCGAACTCAGCATCACCCGCCTTACATGGAACGCCGGTACCGACATCATCAGCGTGCCCGACGCCACAGCTAAATTCCACACCACCGACACGCTGACCCGCGCCGACATCGATGCCGGCGATTTCCGCGCCAGCGCCACAGCATTATGCGGTCTCGACACGCTTATGGCACGGCTGTCGGCCACCGGCGATGAGATCATGCGCCAGACCGCCGACATGAATTTTGATGTGCCGCTGCTGCAGCGCACGCTCCCGCAGCTGTCGGCCGAGATCACCTCGGGCAGAAACAACCCAGTGGCATCATATCTGCAGGAGACATCCTACATCACCTTCAGCGACGCCAGCCTGAAATTCAGCAACGACTCCGTGATCACGGCACAGGCGGCCGTCAACGGCTTCGCCACCGGTTCGACGCGGCTCGACGCCATACGCTTCGACGCCCGGCAGCACGACCGCTTCTTCGTGTACAAATTCAACATCGACAATCAGCCCGGCACGCTCGACGACTTCGCCCACGTCCAGCTCAACGGCTATCTATCAGCCGACAAGACGGCAGTGCTGTTCAAGCAGGCCGACATCAAAAAGCGGCAGGGATTCTTCTTCGGCGCCACAGCCACGATGACAGATTCGACGGTGACCGTGAAGCTCGTTCCCACGCGGCCCACCATCGCCTACAAGCAGTGGACTATCAACAACGACAACACTGTAAGATACGACTTCGTGCACCGGCATCTCGACGCCAACCTGAAGCTATCGTCCGACAGCAGCGCCGTGCGTCTGTTCACCGAGCACCGCTCCGACACCCTCGCCACCGGGCAGGAAGATGTGGTGGTGCAGCTTCAGAACATCAGCCTCGCCGAATGGCTCTCCATATCGCCCTTCGCGCCGCCTGTGAAAGGCAGCCTCGACGCCGACCTCCACTTCCGCTGGGACGAAGAGCAGATCACCGGCAACGGCAACGTCGACCTCACCGACCTGTACTACGGCCGCGAGCGCGTGGGCACCTTCCGGCTCGACCTCGACGTGGCCAACCAGAGCCATACCAAAGCATTGCGCGCCAACGTGGGGCTCGTTGTCGACGGCGTCAAAGTGATCACAGCCACCGGCAATCTCAACGATTCGACGGCCGTGCATCCCTTCCTGCTCGACTTCTCGATGATCCACTTCCCGCTGCGCGTGGTCAATCCGTTCCTGCCCAAAGATGTGGCGCAGATGTCGGGCATGCTCAACGGCAAGATGGACATCACCGGCGACCTTGCCAACCCCATCTTCAACGGCTACCTCGACTTCGACTCGACAGCTGTGAAGCTCGGCATCACGGGCACCTCCTACGCCTTCTCCGAAGAGAAGATACCGGTTGACAGCAACGTGGTGCGGTTCAACGACTTCACCATCGCCGGACTCAACAAAAATCCGCTGCGAGTCAACGGCACCGTCGACGCCCGCCGCCTCTCCGACATACGCCTCGAGCTGGCTCTGAACGCCTCCGACATGCAGATCGTCAACACCAACCGCCCGCGCGGCGCCAACGTCTACGGCAAGGCGTTCATCGACCTCGACGCCACCGTCAAAGGCACGCTCAGCCTGCTGCGCGTCAACGCCGACCTCGGTCTGCTCGCGGGCACCAACGTCACCTACGTGATGACCGACGGCATCGAGACCATAGTGCCTCAGAGCGCCGACGGCATGGTGAAATTCGTGCAGTTTGCCGACACGGCCGCCGTGGCCAAAGCCGACTCCGTCGTCGCCCCGACCACCTCAGTGATCCTCGACGCCCGTCTGGCCATCGAAAGCGGCTCGACACTCAACGTCGACCTGTCGCCCGACGGCAAGAACAAAGTGTCGGTGTCGGGCAGCGGCAACTTCACCTACAGCCTGACGCCGATGAGCAGCGACGGCCGCCTCACCGGCCGCTACACCATCGACAGCGGATTCGCGCGCTACACGCCGCAGATCTCCACGGGCGGACTGTCGATGGCCATCATGTCGGAAAAGAACTTCAAGTTCACCGAAGGGAGCTACATAGCGTTCAACGGCGACATACTCAACCCGACGCTCAACATCCGCGCCGTCGACCGCCTCAAAGCCAACGTGACACAGTCGGGGCAGAACTCGCGCCTCGTCAACTTCGACGTCACGCTGTCGGTCACCAACACCCTGCAGAACATGAACGTGGCCTTCGACCTGAGCACCGACGACGATCTCACCATCTCCAACGAACTCCAGTCGATGTCGGCCGACCAGCGCGCCAACCAGGCCATGAACATGCTGCTCTACAACCAGTACACGGGCCCGGGCACCAAAGCCAACGCCAACCTGTCGGGCAATCCGCTCTACGCATTCCTCGCCTCACAGCTCAACTCGTGGGCGGCCAACAACATCCGCGGCGTAGACATTTCGTTTGGCATCGACCAGTACGACACCACCACCGACGGTGCCAAATCGACCACTACGAGCTACAGCTACCGCATGTCGAAGACGCTCTTCAACGACCGCTTCAAAATCATCGTAGGCGGCAACTACTCCACCGATGCCGACGCCGACGAAAACTTCTCGCAGAATCTCATCAACGATATCTCCTTCGAATATATGCTCAACCGCAGCGGCTCGATGTATGTGCGCCTGTTCCGCCACGTGGGCTACGAGAGCATCCTCGAAGGCGAGATCACCCAGACGGGTGTGGGCTTCGTGCTCAAACGCAAGCTCAACTCGCTGCGCGACATATTCCGCTTCGGGCCGCGCAAAAAACCGTCAGCCGACACAGAAGCCGAACCCTCATCACCCCAAGTGAAACAATGAACACGCCCATCCGACCGACATATGCGCTGACCGCCTTGCTGACGGCCGCATTGCTGCTGCTCGTAGCCGCCGGCTGCTCCACCACGCGCCGTCTCGGCCCCGACGACATCCTCTATACCGGTGTCAAGAAGATCGACATACAGACGCCCTCCAAGGATCAGGATGCGGCGCCCGGCCTCTCCGACGCCGTGCTTTCGGCCGTCAATGTCAAGCCCAACAACTGCCTCTATTCGCCCTACCTGCGCTATCCGTTTCCGCTGGGGCTGTGGGTCTACAACAACTGGAGCAATCCGCCGTCGGGATTCCGCCACTGGCTCTACGAGAAGCTCGTCAGCGAGCCGGTGCTTATCAGCGACGTCAGGCCCGAAATGCGCGTGCATATGATCGACCAGATCCTGGCCAACAACGGATATTTCTCGGGGAAAGCCTCCTACAGCCTCGTCCAGGGCAAAAACAAGAAGAAAGCCAAAGTGCTCTACAGCGTGGCCACCGGCCCGGAATATCTCATCGACACCGTCGAGCTGTTGCCCGACACCTGCCGGCTGAACCATCTCATCGACTCGGTGGCCGTGCGCAGCAGCTATCTGCGTGCCGGCAGCCGCTACTGCACCGACTCGCTCAGCGCCGTGCGCGTGACCATCGCCAACGCCGTGCGCAACAAGGGATATTATTTCTTCAAGCCCGAATTCATCGAATATCTGGCCGACAGCACCATCAGCAAAGGACGCATCGCCATGCGCATGGATCTGGCGTCGAACACCCCGCGCATGCTGCTCGACAGCTACACGACCGGCAGCATCACCACCCGCATCCACCGCAACGAAGGCGGAGGCACCCCCGACACCATCATGACGCGGCGGGGCATGGTGGTGCAGATGAAACCGTCGCGCCTGCGCGAAGGGCTCATACCCGAATGCATCACCTTCCGCGAGGGCAAGATATTCTCGGTGCGCGACATGAACCGCACGCAGAGCTATCTGTCGCGCCTCGGCATATTCAACGGCATAGAGATCAACGCGGTGCCCGACAGCATCGGGTCTCGGCGGCTCAACGTTGAGATCGACTGCACCTTCGACGCTCCGCTCGAAGCGGCCGTCGAGGTCAACGTCACCTCGAAATCCAACAGTTATCTCGGGCCGGGTGTCGACCTCCGGCTCACCAACCACAACGTGTTCGGCGGCGGCGAGCAGCTGAGCGTCGACCTCTTCGGCACCTATGAATGGCAAACGGGTCGCGGGCGCAGTTCGGTGTTCAACTCCTACGAGATCGGCCTCAACACGTCGCTGTCGTTCCCGCGCCTGCTGGCCCCGCGATTCATCCCGCGCACGCGCCGTCAGCTCAACTGGACGCGCATCACGCTCGGCGCCGACCTGCTCAACCGTCCTCACTACTTCAACATGGCGCAGTTCAACGCCGCCTTCACCTACGACTGGCGCGCCACACGCCACGTGACCAACTCCCTGACGCTCTTCAAGCTCACCTACGTCAACCTTATGCGCACCACCGCCGAATTCGACTCGATCATGGACGCCAACCGGGCGATAGCGCAGAGCTTCCGCAGCCAGTTTATCCCGCAGATGTCGTTCAGCTATGTCTATGACCGCACCATCAACCGCGACAACTCGATCAACTGGCAGTTTACCGTTCAGGAAGCCGGCAATATTTTCTGGGGCATCTACGAGGCATGCG
This sequence comes from uncultured Porphyromonadaceae bacterium, assembly GCA_900551515.1. The sequence goes on along the minus strand of URWH01000012.1, from coordinate 9,736 downwards.
GCAAGAAAGGCGAGAAAGAGCTGTTCGGCACACCGTTCTCGCAGTTTGTCAAAGGTCAGACGCAGCTGGTGTGGAACCGGCGCCTGTGGGGCGACAACTGGCTTGTGAGCCGCGTGGCCGCCGGCGCGGCACATGCCTACGGCAACTCGACGGAGGTGCCCTACAGCGAGCAGTTCTATGTGGGCGGCGCCAACTCGGTGCGCGCCTTCACCGTGCGCAGCATCGGCCCGGGCAGCTACCGCGTGCCCCGCGATCAGGTGAACGGCTATTTCGACCAGACCGGTACGTTTAAATTTGAGTTCAACGTCGAATACCGCTTCCCGATTTTCGGTCCTGTTCATGGAGCGGTGTTCCTCGACTCCGGCAACGTGTGGCTGCTCAAAAACGACCCCGACCGACCGGGCGGCAAGCTCAAAGGCTCCACATTCTTCAAGGATCTCGCCGTGGGTACCGGCGTGGGACTCCGCTTCGACATCGGCATGCTCGTAGTGCGCGGCGACCTCGGCATAGGCATCCACGCTCCCTACGATACGGGCAAGCGCGGCTACTACAACATGACGAAATTCAAGGACTCCCTCGCCTTCCACCTTGCCATCGGCTATCCCTTCTGAAAGCTGCGCCACACCGCAGTTTTTATAGTTCTTCTCCCCTTATGCTTTCCTGAGCGTAAGGACTACGCGAATTAACATTAAATGATTGTGGATGTGGCAAAAAATGCCTATCTTTGCAAGCACCAATCTGCGACGCCGAGCAGTCGCATTGCTATGTAATATCCACACAACCAACACACTGTGAGATAGTTACATGGATCGCGGTCATCTTCCCCGGATCGGGGTCAGTGCCGTGAGCCGGGTCATAACCGTATCCCCAAAGGCTACATCCGGCCCGATCTATTGAAGAACCTCTGTCTGCACTTGAAACGCACATGGAGGGAATGGAAGAAATGCCAAAGCCACAGCACAACATATCACGACACAACGCTCTACAGCAAAGCCAGTTGCAAGAAAGCACCATGCAGCAAAGCCAGTTGCAGCCCGATGCATTGTCCGCCGACGGGAGACCGTCGGGCGAAGCGTCGTCAGGCATTAAAGCCGCCGGCGCTGATACGGCAACGGCCAAAGGCGGTAACGCCGGAGGGAGGGTGGCGTGGTTTGCGATGAAGGTGTTTTTCAACCGCACGGAGGCGGCGGCTGCCGAGATACGCGAGACCGGAGCCGAGGTGTACATACCGATGCAGACTGTGGTGACCGAGCGCAACGGTGTGCGCCGGCGCCAACAGAAGCCGGCCATAGCATCGCTGCTCTTTTTCAGAAGCGACGCCGACACGGCCGAAGCGGCAGCGCGCATGCTCACCGACCGTGCGATGCTCTACCGCCGGGAATCGGCGGGACGGAAGATTCCGGCCGCGATAAGCGAGCGCGAGATGCAAATATTCCGGCTCGTGGTGTCGTCGGGCGCCGAAGGGCTCGAATTCATCGCCGACGATCCGCAGCGGTTTGCCAAAGGCGACGCCGTGCGCGTGACGGGCGGACCGCTCGCCGGTGCCGAAGGACAGATAGTGCGCCTGCGGGGCGACCGCCGTCTGGTAGTGCGTGTGCATGGCGTATGCGCAGTGGCCACGGCCTATATCCCGCAATGTTTTCTCCAACCGATAGCAACCGACAAATGATAATAGCAGTTGATTTCGACGGCACGATCGTCGAACATGAATATCCCCGTATAGGCCGCGAACGCCAGTTTGCCGTGGCCGCTCTCAAGCAGTTGAAGGCCGACGGCCACATTCTCATCCTCTGGACCTACCGCGAAGGCCAGCGCCTTGAAGAGGCTTTGGAATGGTGCCGCCGGCGCGGTCTGGAGTTTCATTGCGTCAACAGCAACGATCCGTTTGACAACGCCTCCACGGGGCCGCGCAAAATCCATGCCGACATTTATATCGACGACCGCAATGTCGGCGGTCTGCCCGACTGGGGCGCCATCTACCAGATGGTGACAAACCGCTGGAACTATCGCCGTTATCTTGCCGAAACGGAAGGCAACGGTCAACCGGAGAAAGAACCGGGATTTTTCCGCCGTCTGTTCGGCAAGCAACTGTAAAACACACTCATTCATAGCGATGTCGGTAGCAGGTAAAAAGAAGAGCGAATGCTGCGGTTGCGGAGCGTGCACAGATGTGTGCCCCCGTCACTGCATTGAGATGCGACCCGACCGTCACGGCTTTATGTATGCGCGTGTCGACACACAGCGGTGCGTCGAGTGCGGACTGTGTGAACGAGTGTGTCCGATACCTGCCGATGAGTCCGCGATGACAAAGCCCGCCACCGCCTACGCCGCATGGTCGCGCGAGCCGGAGATACACCGGCGCAGCGCGTCGGGAGGTGCGGCCTATCTGCTCGGACGCCATGTGATCGAGCGGGGCGGCGTGGTGTATGGTTGCGCGGCCGACGGCCTCACCGTCCACCATGTGCGCATCGACGACGTGGCCGCATTGTCACGGCTGCAAGGATCGAAATATGTGCAGAGCGACACCCGCGGCATCTACCGGATGCTGCGCGACGATCTGCGTGCCGGCGCGACGGTGCTCTTCACAGGCACGCCATGCCAGTGTGCCGCCGCCCGCGGATGCTGTCGCAGCTGCAACAACGGGAATCTCATCACCGTAGAGCTTATATGCCATGGCGTGCCGTCGCAAAAGATGCTCACCGACCATCTGCGCCCGATAATGAAAGGTCGCAATGCTGACCACATCAGCTTCCGCAGCAACGGCACGTTTGACCTGCGCCTGACAGCCGAAGGCAACATGATCTATTCCGGCAAAGTGTTCGGCGAGAAACATCCTGATTGCTATTACTCGGCATTTCTCAGCGGCAAGACATTCCGTCCATCATGCTACAGTTGCGGCTACGCCCGACCCCGTCGCGCCTCGGATATCACCATCGGCGATTTCTGGGGCTACGGCGATCGTGGCAGCCTGCCCGAAGCGGCACGCAACGGTCTGTCGGCGGTCATGCCCGTCAGTGTGGCCGGCGTCCGACTATTTGAGGAAATACGCCCCGAGCTCAACGCCATAGAGCGTGAGGCCGACGAGGCGATCGCCGGCAATCCGCAATTGCGACATCCGTTCCAGCGCCGTCCGACGGCACGACTCTTTGCTTTGCTCTATCCGCTGCTGCCGTTCGACGCGGCCGCGCACCTGTCGAACCTGCCGTCGCTGCTGCGACGCACCGCCGAAAAACTCCTCCACCGATGAATGCCGACGACAACCGCCGCATAGCCCGCAACACGATATTTCTCTACATCCGCACGTTTGTTGCGATGGTGATAGGGCTTTACACTTCGAGGATGATACTCGAGGTGCTCGGCGTGAGCGATTTCGGTATCTACAACGTGGTGGGAGGCCTGATTGCGATGATGGCGTTTGTCAACGGCTCGTTCAACGTGGCCATAGGCCGCTACCTCACTTTCGAGCTTGGGCGCAAAGACTTTGCCGCGTACAACCGCGTGTTCAACACCTCGTTAGTGATACAGTGCTGCCTCGCCCTGCTCGTTTTAGTGGTGGCCGAAACCGTAGGACTATGGTTTGTCAACCACCGGCTCGTGATACCTGTCGGACGTCTGACAGCAGCCAACTGGGTTTATCAGGCAGCCATTATAGGCATGATACTCAGTATAATCAACTCGCCGTTTTCGGCCACCATCAACGCCCACGAGCGGATGAACGTAGTGGCATACGTGGGGATGGGCGAATCGTTTGCCAAACTCGCCATAGTGATATCGCTCTATTGGTGGAACTACGACAAGCTGATAATCTGGGCGATACTCTTCCTGATGATCACGGTGGCATCCGTAGGGATACAGATGATTTACGTGCGGCGGCAGTTTCCCCACACAGCCGTCAACCTGCGCCACGACCGCAGCATAGTCAAGTCGATGGCCACGTTCAGCGGGTGGAACATGTTCGGCACCATAGCGTGGACGCTCAAGGATCAGGGCATCAACATAGTGCTCAACCTGTTCGGCGGACCGGTGATCAACGCCGCCCGCGGAGTGTCGTATCAGGTGAAAAGCGCGATTCTGAGTCTGCAAAACGGCTTTCAGAGCGCCGTCAATCCGCAGCTGACCAAGAACTATGCCGCCGATGACCTCCAGGCCACCCACCGCCTGCTGTGCCGCAGTTCGAAAATAAGCTTTTTCCTGCTGCTGATTCCGGCCATACCGGTGTGTTTCGAAGTGTCGTTTCTTTTGGGGCTGTGGCTTGTAGAAGTGCCCGGCTATGCGCCGATGTTCACCGTACTGGTGATCTCCGAAGCGCTTATAGAGGTGTTCGGCGGTCCGTCGATCACCGCGTTGATGGCCACCGGAAAGATCAAGTGGTATCAGATAGTCGTAGGCTCGATCCTGCTGCTCAACCTGCCTGTGGCCTATCTGCTGCTGAAAGTCGGATGCCCGATATGGACGCCTTTCATCGTGGCGATAGTGATGACCGCCACCGGCCATTTGGCGCGGTTGAAATTCATCAGCCGACAGTTGCTTATGCCGTTGCGGGTCTATTTCCGCGACGTCATAGGCCGATGCCTTCTCGTGGCATCAGTGTCAGTCATCGTTCCGTTAGCCATATATCTTGCCATGCCACAAGGCTATCTGCGAATCATAATCCTCGTGCCGGCGTCGCTGCTGAGCACCGGCATCACCATCTGGGTTCTCGGGCTTGACGCCGGCGAGCGCAACTTCGTGAGAAACGCCATCACTTCGCGTCTTTCAAGAAAAAAGAAAAGCATAGCCTCATGACGCCGACAGACAGACACGCCTTCCTGATCATGGCCCATGAGCAGCCGCAGCTGCTGCAGCGGCTCATCGACCGCATCGACCACGACCGCGTCGACATCTATCTCCACATCGACCGCAAAGCGCCATTCGACGGCTCGGCCATCACCACACGGCGCAGCCGCCTCATCTCGACAGAGCCGCGCCTGGATGTGCGCTGGGGCCACATCTCGCAGGTCGAAGCCGAATATGCGATGCTCGAAACCTCAGCCGAAAGCGACTACAGCTATCGCCACATCATCTCGGGCACACACTGGCCGCTGAAACCGATCGGAGAGATACTCGCGTGGTTTGACGCCTGCGGCGGCCTGTCGGTGCTTCCCGAAGGCGAATGGACCGACACAGAGCTGCGCCACAAGCTCGGCTACTATCATTTCAGCCTGCGTCTGCTTCGCAGCCGCAACCGCCTTGCGGCGGCAGCCGGCCGCCTATGGCACACGCTGACGCTCGCCATGCAGCGCGGATGGGTGCGCCGCGACTACAGCTATTTCCACGGCAAGCACTCCAATTGGGTGTCGGTCGGGCGCGACGATCTGCCGGCTGTGCTTCAGTCCAAAGCCTATGTGCTCCGGCGCATGCATCATGCGTTCTGCGCCGACGAGATATTCATTCCGGCCATACTGCACGCCTGCGGCTCCGACTGCCTCATCTCGCCCGACGTGCTCTTTACCGATTTCACCCCCGCGGGACCGCGTACGCTCACAGCCGCCGACCTCGACGCACTCACCGCCTCCGGCTGCCTCTTCGCCCGCAAGGTGCATCTGCCGGAAAGCGCCGCCCTCATCGATCAGCTCCCATAACAAATGAAGACAGGAATATTGACATTTCACGCCTCGCACAACTACGGCTCCATGCTTCAGGCCTACGCCCTGCAGCAGACAGTGCTGTCGCTCGGCCACGAATGCGAGATAATCAACTTCCGCACCCAGCGTCAGCGCCGTTTTTATCGGCCGTTTTACGCCAAAGGCGGCCTGCGCGGCATCGCAAAAGCAATTATGTATCCGCGGATAGCCCGCAATGACAATCAAAAATATCATCTCTTCGAGCGTTTTCTCCATGAAAATCTGCATGTTTCAGAGGAGACCTACAAATCTTTGGAACAGCTTCGCGCGGCGAATTTGCCTTATGACGCCATCATAGCCGGCAGCGACCAGATCTGGAACACAATATGTTTTGACCACGACCGCGCTTTCTTCCTGCCGTTTGCGCCGGAGGGATGCCGCAAGATAGCCTATGCACCGAGCATGGGACCATGCCCCGAAGAGCAGGTGGCAAAGGTATTTGACGCGCAGATACGCGCCGACCTCGAAAGTTTTTCGGCAATATCAGTGCGCGAAGAGCGCACCGCCGACCGACTTGAAACGATCATCGGCCGGCACCCAGCAGTGACCGTTGACCCGACGCTCCTTCTGACACGGAAGCAATGGCAACAAATCATTAAACCAGAGTCGATTGTCAAAGGCGACTACATATTGTACTACTCTCCGTGGAACTCCGACGAAGTGCTTCAGGAGGCCACGCGCCTGTCGGAAAAATTCAAGATGCCGATAGTGGTTTCCAACGGCTTTTCAGTCAAATGGACTCACCGGCGCGATTTAAAGATTGTCAACGCCGTAGGACCGGCAGAATTTCTCAACCTGTTGGCCAATGCGCAGCTTGTGGTGTCGGGATCGTTCCACGCTGTGGTGTTCTCTCTGCTCTTTGACCGTCAGCTCTACGCTTATGATGGCGCAAGTGACGCCCGCGTCAACAACCTGCTGAATATCACCGGACTGCAGCACGTTGCCCAAGAGCCCGAAACGCTTGTCGACCCAACCGAAACCGCACGGCTCTTCGCCGCCGGACGCCACCGCCTCGAACCATTGCGCGCCGAATCACTCAAATTCCTCAAAAATGCTCTTGACCAATCCTGAAATCAGCATAATAGTGCCGGTGTACAATGCCGGACGCTATCTGCGTCAATGTGTCGACAGCATCCTCACACAAACGTTCAGCTATTTTGAGCTGCTCCTTGTCGATGACGGATCGACCGATGAAAGCCCTGCCATTTGTGACAGCTATGCCGCATACGATAGCCGCATCCGTGCGATCCACAAGCCCAACGGCGGAGTCAGCGCAGCCCGAAACCTCGGTCTTGACAAAGCTCGCGGCCAATGGATAGCCTTTATCGATGCCGACGATTGGGTAGAGCCAACCTACCTCGAAGCGCTGCACAAGCCGGCGGATGCCGACATCACCATGTGCGATTTTAAATTTCAATACGCTGATAATCAGATATACAAAACGGGGGGGGGGGGGTAATTTCATTCAACGGAAACAAATCAGACGTTCTTAATCGATATATCATAAGCCAATGGACGGTAACCTGGGGAAGTCTGATAAACCGACATCTTATCGAAGAGCACAAAATAAGATTCCCGGAGGGTATAAGCTGGTGCGAGGACTATCATTTTATGGTGCGATGCATGTATTTCGCCAAAAAGATCACAACCATTGACGACTGCCTCTACAACTACCGGCAGACCGACAGCTCAATTTGCCACAACATGACTGCCATCTCACAAAAAGAAGCACTATCGGCGTATAACGACATCATCAGCTTCTTCAAAGAGCATAATGCATATAAACCATTGAGCAAAGCACTTGCCTACCGATCGCTCCGCCACTCCCACACTTTGGCACTCGACACTGCCACATTCGATGCATTCCTCGCCCACAACCCCGACAAGCGGCAACACATCATGGGCTGTCCTTACCTCAACACCAAAATGAAAATCATCACCTGGTGCCTGACCCATCATCTACGACCGGTGGCCAAAATTATTGTAAGCTGCCGCAAAGCTTTAGGCCGATGAAACACCAATATTGGAAGATAAATCAAGGATAATGAATAAATCTATCAGCATATTGGATAAGGATTACGTTTTATGGCTCAAGAATCTCGTAAAACGCTATCGCAGCAGCCAGATCAAAGCTGCACTAAAAGTGAACAAAGAGATGCTTCACTATTATTGGGAGCTTGGCAAGGACATAGCGGAAAAACAGGCAGACAATAAGTATGGAAGTAAGTTCTACGCCACATTAAGCCGTGATTTGCGACATGAAATGCCCGATGTTGAAGGATTATCCGAGACTTCTATTCGCTACGCAAAACGTTTTTATCTTCTTTATAAACAGCAATTTGTAAATCTTCCACAAGTTGTGGAAGATTCTGAAAAGACAAATCTTCCACAACTTGTGGAAAAATTGTATTCCGATTTGTTCTCTATTCCTTGGGGACACCACCGCTATATCATTGACAAATGCTCAAATGACTCTGATAAGGCACTATTCTATGTACGTCAGACTTTAGAGAATAGTTGGAGCAGAGATATATTGCTTAATGAATTGGGGACAAACCTATATGAGCGTAGCGGAAAAGCCTTAACAAATTTCAAAAGCGCACTTCCTGAAGTAGATAGTGATTTAGCCCAAGATCTTACACGTGATCCTTATAATTTTTCTTTCACGGGTTTGCGAGGGAAGTACAACGAACGCATACTAAAAAACACATTGCTAACCAATATAACAAATTTTCTTTTGGAACTTGGCACAGGATTTGCCTATGTTGGCAAGGAGTATCGCCTGCAAATAGCAGAGAAAGAAAAATTCATAGACCTGCTTTTTTATAATCTCAAACTATCTTGCTATGTGGTAGTAGAAGTAAAGATAGGTGAATTTGATTTTGCTGACGCAGGGCAATTAGGCGGTTATGTAGTTGCTTGTAATCATATTCTTCGCAAGGAGGGACGTGACAATCCAACAATTGGATTGCTCATTTGTAAGCAGAAAAATAATACATTAGCTCAGTATGCACTTGAATCAAGCAGCCAGCCTCTCGGAATTTCCGAATATGAGCTTGAAAAACTCTATCCTAAAAAGATTGAGGGGACAATGCCATCCATCAAAGAGATTGAATCTAAATTAGATGAACATCAAAACTGTTGATTACCGAATTCTTTTCGCATAATCGACACTTCTATTATGGCTCAGCCGGCAGACACGGATACACAAAACATGGGAAAATCAAATAATATAGCTGCCATAGTTGTATGTTATCATCCTGAGAGCGAGCTGCTGCGGACTAATGTGGGAGCTTTTGCCGGGGATGTTGAAAGGGTGCTGGTGTGGCGCAATTCGGCCGACGATCTCGGTTGGCTGAAAGAGGAATTCGGCAATGTGGAATTTATGGGCGACGGCGAAAACGCATTCATCGCCCGGCCGCTCAACGAGGCTCTGCGCTACTGTGCCGATAAGGGATATAAGTGGCTTCTGACCATGGATCAGGACAGCGTTTTTGAGGATTTTGCAGCCTTCAAAAAAGATATACTCAACCGCGAGGAGAGCGACGTGGCCGTTTATGCCCCTAACGTCAACAATCTTTATTGTGACTGCGACGACCATAAGGCTGAAACGGTGATAACATCAGGTTCGGTTATCGACGTAGAAAAAGCCCTGGAGACGGGCGGATTCAAAGAAAAATATGAGATTTACTGGGTTGACGGCGAATATTGTTACCGCGCCCGCAAATCCGGCTACAAGATTATAGTTACAGGCCGTCACCATCTTAAACAGCAATTCGGACGACAGACACGCACGCTCTTCGGTTTCGAGACATCGAACTACTCCGCACCGATCTATTACCGGCTGATACGCAATATGCTGTGGGAGCACCGCGAGCACGGCTCTAAGGCCGTAAGCTTCCGCTGCATAGCCCACACACTACTATTCACCACCCGTGGCATAATTCTTGGAGAACGACAAAAAGCAAAAAAATTATTTGCTATAATCAAAGGATTGTGGCATGGTTCATTTAATAGCTAGGGTGTTCAGTTCCGTGTTCCAAAATTAACTCGCTTTATTGAGGGTTTTGGAG
>URWH01000011.1 GCA_900551515.1 uncultured Porphyromonadaceae bacterium | reverse complement strand
TAGGTCCTTGCGTGGTTACACAGGTCAAGACAGTGGCTAAGGACGGCTATGATGCCGTACAGCTCGGTTTCGGTGAACAAAAGGAGAAACACCTCACCGCTCCCGAATTGGGCCACTTCAAGAAAGCCGGTGTAGCACCCAAGCGATACTTGGCCGAGTTCAAGGGTTTCGAAGGACAATACAGCGCCGGAGACACCATCACCGCCGAACTGTTCAGCGAAAACGACTTCGTTGACGTAGTCGGCATCAGCAAAGGTAAAGGCTACCAAGGCGTAGTCAAGCGCCACGGCTTCGGCGGCGTCGGCCAAACCACACACGGCCAGCACAACCGCTTGCGCGCGCCCGGTTCGGTAGGTGCCTGCTCCTATCCCGCCAAGGTCTTCAAGGGAATGCGTATGGCCGGTCAGATGGGCAACCGTCAGGTAACGGTTCAGAACCTCCAGGTCATCAAGATCATCCCCGAACACAATATTATAATGCTCAAGGGCTCCATTCCCGGAAGCAAAGGTTCAATCATTTCAATCGAGAAATAACAATGGAACTCGCAATATACACCCAAGAAGGAAAAGACACCGGTCGTAAGGCAGTCCTCAACGACGAGGTGTTCGCGATAGAGCCCAACGAGCACGTACTCTACCTCGCCGTAAAACAGTATCTTGCCAACCAACGTCAGGGTACACATAAATCCAAAGAGCGTAGCGAAGTGTCCGGCTCGACGCGTAAGCTGCACAAACAAAAAGGCGGCGGCGGTTCGCGTATCGGTGATATCAACTCGCCCGTACTCGTAGGTGGCGGCCGCGTATTCGGTCCCCGTCCTCGCGACTACCGTTTCAAACTTAATGCCAAGATGAAAGACCTCGCACGTCGCAGCGCATTGTCCGCCAAGGCAGCCGACGGCCGGATCATCGTGGTCGAAGACATCAAAATCGATGCTCCCAAGACTAAAGAGTTTGTCAAGATAGCCAAGGCCCTCAACTTTGAAGGCAAGAAGGTACTCGTGCTCAATGCGGGCATCGACCGCAATGTGACGCTGTCGGCACGCAACGTTCCCGGAGTCAATATCCTCCGCGCCGGCGATGTCAACACCTACGCACTGCTCAACAACAACGTAATCATCATTACCGAAAGCTCGCTCGAGACGGTAAACAAATTCTAAGGAGGAACAACAATGGATATAATGATTAAACCCATCATTACCGAGAAGGCCACCAAGCTTACCGAAAAGCACGGGACATACACCTTCCGCGTATCCCCCGAGGCAAACAAATACCAGATTAAGGCCCTCGTAGAGCAAACTTACGGTGTAAAAGTCGTCAACGTCAACACAGCCGTAGTCCGCGGCAAGAACAAATCTCGCTGGACTCGCACCGGCCTTCTTCGCGGCAAGACAGCCCAGTGGAAGAAAGCCTTTGTAAACGTCGCCGACGGTCAGACCATAGACTTCTTTAGCAACATCTAACATAAAATGGCAGTAAGAAAATTCAAGCCCACCACCCCCGGGCAACGACACAAAGTTATCGGTGTATTCAAAGGTACCATCACTGCTACTACACCGGAGAAATCTCTTACAGTCGGTAAGCGTGCCAGCGGCGGACGCAACGCCGAAGGCCACCTCACCTCCCGATACCTGGGCGGTGGCCACAAACGCAAGTACCGTATCATAGACTTTAAGAGAAACAAAGACGGTGTACCCGCCGTGGTAAAAAGCATCGAATACGATCCGAACCGCTCGGCCCGTATAGCCCTGCTTTACTATGTCGACGGTGCAAAAGCTTACATCATTGCACCCAACGGCTTAGAAGTCGGCGCAACTGTTGTGAGCGGCCCCGACGCAGCTCCCGAAGTCGGAAACGCTCTTCCTCTCAACAAGATCCCCGTCGGTACGCTCATCCACAACATCGAGTTGCGTCCCGGCCAGGGTGCCTTCATGGCACGCTCAGCCGGCACATTCGCTCAGATCGTTTCCCGCGAGGGAGACTATGCAATTATCAAATTACCTTCAGGTGAACTCCGCAAAGTGCTCGCAACCTGCAAAGCCACTGTTGGCGTCGTAGGCAATAGCGAACATTCGCTCGAACAGTCCGGTAAAGCAGGCCGCTCACGCTGGCTTGGCCGCCGTCCGCGCAACCGCGGCGTTGTCATGAACCCTGTCGATCACCCCATGGGTGGTGGCGAAGGCCGCGCCTCCGGCGGTCATCCCCGCTCACGCAAAGGCCTCTACTCAAAGGGTCTCAAGACTCGTGCACCGAAGAAAAATTCTTCGAAGTACATCATTGAAAGAAGAAAAAAGTAATCTGATTAATTAAGCAAACTTATGAGTCGTTCATTAAAAAAAGGCCCGTTCATCAGCGTTAAGCTCGAAAAAAAGGTCGAAGCGATGGAAGCAAGCGGTAAAAAATCCGTCATCAAGACGTGGAGCCGCGCATCTATGATTGCTCCCGAATTCGTTGGCCACACTTTCGCTGTGCACAATGGAAACAAATTCATTCCTGTCTACGTGACCGAAAATATGGTGGGACACAAGCTCGGCGAATTCGCCCCGACACGTACCTTCCGCGGCCACGCCGGCAACAAGAAATGATCGGACCCTAAACTAATTTTTTAAAGCAAAAGAATTAACAACAATGGGTGTAAGAAAAAGACAATCCGCCGATAAAAGAAAAGAAGCGCTCAAGGACGTGGCTTTCGCTAAGCTCACCAACATCCCCTCGTCGCCCCGCAAGATGCGTCTTGTCGCCGACATGATCCGTGGTGTTGAAGTCAACCGCGCTCTCGGTATACTTAAATTCTCAAACAAAGACGCAGCCGCTCAGATGTACAAACTTCTGAAATCGGCAGTCGCCAACTGGGAAGCTAAAAACAACCAGCAGGTTGAAGCCGGCATGCTCCGCGTGAGCACCGTCTATGTCAACTGTGCTCCGATGCTCAAACGCCTCCGTCCCGCTCCTCAGGGCCGCGGCTACAGAATCCGTAAACGTTCCAACCACGTCACTCTGATTGTGGACACTATCGATAACGCAAAATAATTCAAGACAAACAATGGGACAGAAAGTTAATCCAATCAGCAACCGCTTAGGCGTAATTCGTGGCTGGGATTCCAACTGGTATGGCGGTAAGAAATACGGCGATGCCATTCTCGAAGACTCCAAGCTGCGCAAATATCTCAACGTACGTCTTGCAAAATCAAGCGTGTCGCGCATAGTAATCGAACGCAACTTCAAGCTCATCACCATCACCGTCTGTACATCGCGCCCCGGCCTGATCATCGGCAAAGGCGGCTCCGAAGTGGACAAACTCAAGGAAGAGCTCAAAAAGATCACCGACAAAGACGTCCAGATCAACATCTACGAAGTGAAACGCCCCGAGCTCGACGCTCAGATCGTGGCCAGCACAATCGCCCGCCAGATCGAAGGCAAGATCGCTTACCGCCGCGCAGTGAAAATGGCCATTGCCTCCACAATGCGCTCTGGCGCCGAAGGCATCAAAGTGCAGATCAGCGGCCGCCTCAACGGCGCCGAAATGGCCCGCTCCGAAATGTTCAAGGAAGGCCGCACACCGCTGCACACACTCCGTGCCGACATCGACTACGCTCTCGTAGAAGCCCACACCAAAGTCGGTGCCATCGGCGTGAAAGTGTGGATCTGCCGCGGTGAAGTCTACGGCAAACGCGATCTCGCTCCCCAGTTTACCAACAATGCAAAGGACAACCGTGGAATGGGCAATGGCCACGGCGGTCGCAACGGCGGCGGTCGCGGACTCTCGCGCAAGCCTAAAACAAATCGTTAACCCCCTCAACCTAACAAATAATGTTACAACCTAAGAAAACTAAATTCCGCCGCGCGCAGAAAGGCCGTATGAAAGGCAATGCACAGCGTGGCAATCAGTTGGCCTTCGGTTCGTTTGGCATAAAGACTTTGGAGTCGAAATGGATTACCGGTCGTCAGATTGAGGCGGCCCGTATCGCAGTGACCCGCTACATGCAGCGTCAAGGCCAGATATGGATCAGAATATTCCCCGACAAACCCATCACCAAGAAGCCTGCCGAAGTGCGTATGGGTAAAGGTAAAGGCTCGCCCGAAGGATTCGTGGCTCCCGTTACCCCCGGCCGTATGCTTATCGAAGTCGAAGGCGTAAGCTTTGAAATCGCAAAAGAAGCACTCCGCCTCGCAGCACAGAAACTTCCCGTAACAACAAAATTCGTAGTGCGTCGCGACTATGATCCTACCCAAAACGTGTAAACCATCATGAAAAAAGAAGAAATCAAAGAAATGAGCACGCAGGATCTCAAAGATCGTCTCGAACAGATGGAGCAGGAATATGCACAGCTCAAGATCAACCACGCCATCTCCCCCCTGGACAATCCCGCGAAAATCACTGCTGACCGTAAAATGATCGCACGCGTAAAGACTGAACTCCGTCAGCGCGAGCTTAACAATAAATAATCCCAAACTACCCTACAAATGGAAAAAAGAAACTTGAGAAAAGAACGTATTGGGGTTGTGTCAAGCAATAAGGGTGATAAGACCATCACCGTAATGGTGAAATGGAAAGAAAAACACCCCATCTACGGCAAATTTGTCAACAAGACAAAAAAATATCACGCCCATGATGAAAAGAACGAGTGCAGCATCGGCGACACCGTGCGATTAATGGAAACTCGTCCGCTGAGCAAAACCAAAAGATGGAGATTAGTAGAAATCATCGAAAAAGTTAAGTAAATTATGATACAGACTGAAAGCCGTTTAACCGTTGCCGACAACAGCGGAGCCAAAGAAGCACTGTGCATTCACGTGCTGGGTGGTACCGGTCGTCGTTACGCTACCGTGGGCGACATCATCGTCGTGTCGGTGAAAAGCGTTATCCCCTCATCCGACGTAAAGAAAGGTACTGTGTCGAAAGCCGTTGTCGTCCGCACTAAAAAAGAGATCCGTCGTGCCGACGGCAGCTATATCCGCTTCGACGACAACGCCTGCGTGTTATTGAACAATGCCGGCGAACTCCGCGGCACCCGTATCTTCGGCCCCGTGGCCCGCGAACTCCGCGCCACCAACATGAAGATCGTGTCGCTCGCCCCTGAAGTACTTTAACCCCCGTTAGATCAACAACAAATGAGCAAGTTAAATATCAAGAAAGGCGACAACGTCTACGTTCTCAGCGGCGAAGACCGCGGCAAGACAGGCCGAGTGCTTAAAGTGCTCGTCGACAAAAGCCGCGCCATTGTCGAAGGCGTCAATTTCGTCACCAAAGCAACAAAACCCAATGCCAAGCACCCCCAGGGCGGCCTTGTCAAAATGGAAGCCCCCGTGCATGTGTCAAACCTTAGCCTCATCGACCCCAAATCCGGCAAACCCACCCGCGTGGGCTATCGCAAAAACGACGCCGGCAAGAAAGTGAGATTCGCTAAAAAATCAGGAGAGGAGATCAAGTAATGAGCACAACGACACTTAAGAAAGACTACACCGAGCGCATCGTTCCCGCTCTTGAAAAAGAGTTCAACTACACCACTGTAATGCAGGTGCCCCGCCTCAAGAAGATCGTCATCAACCAGGGTCTCGGCGAAGCCACACAGGACAAGAAAATCATCGAGACAGCTATCAACGAGCTCACAGCCATCACCGGTCAGAAAGCCGTTGCCACCCTCTCGAAGAAAGATATCTCCAACTTCAAGCTCCGCAAGAAAATGCCCGTCGGCGTGATGGTGACCCTCCGTCGCGACAAAATGTATGAATTCCTCGAACGCCTCATCCGCGTCGCCCTTCCCCGTATCCGCGACTTCAAAGGCATCGAAGGCAAGCTCGACGGCCGCGGCAACTACACCCTCGGCATCACCGAGCAGATCATTTTCCCCGAAATCAACATCGACAACATCAGCAAGCTTCTCGGCATGAACATCACATTCGTGACCTCAGCCAACACCGACGAAGAAGGCTACGCACTGCTGAAACATTTCGGACTTCCCTTCAAAAACGCTAAAAAATAATCAACAAAACCCCACAATAGCAATATGGCAAAAGAATCAATGAAAGCCCGCGAAGTGAAGCGCGCAAAATTGGTGGCCAAGTATGCCCAGAAACGTGCGGAGCTCAAGAAGATTGTCAACTCAGGCGTGAATGAAGACAACCGTGCCGACGCTTACGAAGCCGCACAGAAACTTCAGTCGCTCCCCAAAAACGCCAATCCCATCCGCGTTCACAACCGCTGCACCATCACCGGTCGTCCCAAAGGCTACATGCGCCAGTTCGGCCTTTCGCGCATCCAGTTCCGTGAAATGGCTTCTGCAGGCCTCATCCCCGGCGTTAAAAAAGCCAGCTGGTAATAGCGGCGCTATCATCGTCCGTGACCATTACCCCAAAAGCCAAATCCCCCGCAATATAGGATAGAAGCTACAGAGTATTAAATATTGTTCGGACACCCCGAATCAATTTAAACATTATAAAAATGACAGATCCAATAGCAGATTATCTCACAAGATTGAGGAATGCGATCAAAGCCAACCACCGCGTGGTGGAAATCCCCGCCTCAAACTTGAAAAAAGAAATCACTAAGATTCTTTTCGAACAGGGCTATATTCTTAACTACAAGTTTATAGAGGGTGAAACCCCCGCCGGCGTTATCAAAATCGCCTTAAAATACGATCCCGTGGACCGCGTAAACGCCATCAAAGACCTCAAGCGCGTTTCCCGTCCGGGCCTTCGTCAGTATACCGGCTACAAAGACATGCCGAGAGTGTTAAACGGATTAGGCATTGCCATCCTCTCTACTTCACAGGGCGTGATGACCAACAAGGAAGCACGCGAGAAGAAAGTGGGCGGCGAAGTGCTGTGTTATGTTTATTAATCAAAGGAGGATACAGATATGTCAAGAATTGGTAAAGCCCCCATTGAAATTCCCGCAGGCGTGACCGTCAGCGTCGAGAATAACGTAATCACAGTCAAAGGTCCCAAAGGCCAGCTCACACAGGCCATCAACCCCGACCTTACCGTAAACATCGAAGGCAATCACCTCACCATCACACGTCCGACCGACGACCGCGAACACCGCGCCCAGCACGGCCTCTACCGCGCCCTCGTCCACAACATGGTGGTAGGCGTTTCAACCGGCTATCGCAAAGAAATGGAATTAGTCGGTGTGGGTTACCGCGCCAACGCCACAGGCCAGGTGCTCGAGCTCTCACTCGGTTACTCACACGCCATATATATCAAGCTCCCCCCGGAGATCAAAGTCGAAACCAAGAGCGAACGCAACAAAAACCCGCTCATCATCCTCGAAAGCGACGACAAACAGCTTCTCGGACAGGTGTGCGCCAAGATCCGCTCACTCCGCAAGCCCGAACCCTACAAAGGCAAAGGCATCAAGTTTGTCGGCGAAATTATCCGTCGCAAATCTGGTAAATCGGCAAGCGCTAAATAAATTTAACCCATAGTAATCATGATCTCCAAGATACAAAGAAGAAACAAAATCAAAACCCGCATCCGCGGCAAGATCTCGGGCACCGCAGCCCGTCCGCGCATGACGGTGTTCCGCTCCAACAAGCAGATCTATGTCCAGCTCGTTGACGACCTCGCCGGCAAAACTCTCTGCGCCGCCTCATCCAAAGGTCTCGAAGAAGGAACAAAATCAGAAATCGCAGCCAAAGTAGGCGAAGCTATCGCCCAGAAAGCACAGGCTGCCGGAATCACCGAAGTGGTCTTCGACCGCAACGGCTACCTCTTCCACGGTAGAGTAAAATCACTGGCTGACGCTGCCCGCAACGGTGGCCTTAAATTTTAAGAAAACATGGCAAAGAGAAATAACAGAGTAAAATCGACCAGCGACATCGAGGTTAAAGAACGCCTCGTCGCCATCAACCGCGTTACGAAAGTGACAAAAGGCGGCCGCACATTCACCTTTGCCGCCATCGTGGTGGTAGGTAACGAAGACGGCATCGTAGGCTGGGGCCTCGGCAAAGCCAACGAAGTCACCGCTGCCATCGCCAAAGGCGTTGAAGCAGCCAAGAAAAACCTCATCCGCGTTCCCGTTCACAAAGGCACCATCCCCCACGAACAGGTTGCCAAATTCGGCGGCTCACGCGTCATCCTCAAGCCCGCATCCCACGGTACCGGTGTGAAAGCCGGCGGCGCTATGCGCGCAGTGCTTGAAAGCGTAGGCGTCACCGACGTCCTTGCCAAATCCAAAGGCTCTTCCAACCCGCACAACCTCGTCAAGGCCACAATCGCTGCCCTCGACGAAATGCGCTCGCCCGCACAGGTGGCCCAGAACCGCGGCATCTCAGTTGAAAAAGTGTTTAACGGCAAATAAATCGCAATATGGCACAGATAAAAATCAAACAGATCAAAAGCCGCATCAATTGCCCCGAAGTGCAGAAGCTCACGCTCAACGCCCTCGGCCTCAGAAAAATGAATCACACCGTGGTGAAAGAAGACACACCCTCTGTGATGGGTATGGTTAACAGAGTGCGTCACCTCGTTGAAGTGACCAAAGCTTAACGAATCAAACAAACACAGACTTTATCATTATGGAATTAAATAACATTCGTCCCGCAGTAGGCTCAGTCACTTCGAAAACCCGCATCGGCCGCGGCCCCGGCTCCGGCAAAGGCGGCACATCAACACGCGGTCACAAGGGCGCCAAATCACGTTCCGGCTACAGCCGCAAGATCGGCTTCGAAGGCGGTCAGATGCCTCTCCAGCGCCGACTCCCCAAATTCGGTTTCAAAAACATCAACCGAGTTGCCTACAAAGCCGTCAACCTCAGTGATATCGATGCCCTGGCAACAGCTAAAGGTCTCGACACCGTCGGCCTCGAAGAGCTCCGCGCTGCCGGTTTCATCTCACGCAAGCAATTGGTGAAAGTGCTGGCCAAAGGCACAGTGAGCCGCGCGCTCAACGTTCAGGCCAACGCCTTCTCGAAAACCGCCGAAAAAGCCATTGTTGAAGCCGGCGGCACAATTGCTGTCGTTAAATAAAATATCACGATGAGATTTTTCAAAACAATAAAAAATATCTGGACGATCGAAGAACTCCGTCATCGACTCGTCATCACATTCCTGCTCGTGCTCGTGTACCGCCTGGGTTGCCAGGTGGTGCTCCCGGGCATCAGCCCCGATGACCTTAAGGCCCTCGCCAATTTCACAAACAACAGCGGCCTTATGCAGCTCCTCGACATGTTCTCCGGCGGTGCCTTCTCACAGGCCTCCATCTTCGCCCTCGGTATCATGCCCTACATCACTGCCTCCATCGTGATCCAGCTCCTCGGCATGGTGCTCCCCTCATTCCAGAAAATGCAGCGCGAAGGCGAGAGCGGTCGTCAGAAACTCAACCAGTACACACGTTATCTTACAGTGCTCATCCTCCTGCTTCAGGGCCCTGCCTACCTCTACAATCTCAAGGTTCAGGTAGCCGCCGCCTCAGCCGGAGGTGCGACAATGGGCTTCGGCACAATATGCTACCTCACTGTGATCCTCGCCGCCGGCTCCATGTTCATCATGTGGCTCGGTGAACGAATCACCGACCGAGGTATCGGCAACGGTATCTCCTTCATCATCCTCGTCGGTATCATAGCCCGCCTGCCGGAAGCGATGTCGTTCGAATTCATCAGCCGTCTGCCCGGTGACTCAATGGCACAGGGCGGCCTCGTGATGTTCCTCGTCGAGATCATCCTCCTGTTCGCTGTCACTGTCGGAGCCGTGCTCCTGGTTCAGGGCACACGCAAAGTGCCTGTGCAGTATGCCAAACGTATTGTCGGCAACAAACAGTACGGTGGCGTGCGCCAGTATATCCCCCTCAAAGTCAACGCAGCCGGCGTGATGCCTATCATCTTCGCCCAGGCGATCATGTTCATCCCCATCACGCTCGCCGGCTTCGGCGCCGACGAATCCGGAAGCGGCTTCTTCGCTGCTTTCTCCGACATCAACGGATTCTGGTACAACTTCGTCTACTTCCTCATGATCGTTGCCTTCACCTACTTCTACACCGCCATCACCGTGCGTCCCACCCAGATGGCCGAAGACATGAAACGCAACAACGGATTCATCCCCGGCGTCAAACCCGGCAAGAAGACAGCCGAATACCTCGACTCCATCATGTCGCGAATCACCCTCCCCGGATCAATCTTCCTCGGAATCGTCGCCATCCTTCCCGCCTTCGCCCGCTTCTTTGGCATCAGCCAGAATTTCGCACAGTTCTTCGGCGGCACATCACTGCTGATTCTCGTAGGCGTTGTTCTCGACACACTCCAGCAAATCGAGAGCCATCTGATGATGCACCACTACGACGGACTCATGAAAGACGGAAAAATCAAAGGCCGTACAACCGGAAACGCTTATTGATCACGATCACCAACCGTCCACGGAAAGATAATTGAATGATCTATCTTAAGACACCAGAAGAAATCGAAAAGATGCGTGCGGCATGCACGCTTGCGAGTCGCACACTTGGCGAAATAGCCAAGTGGGTGACTCCCGGCGTGACAACGCACAAAATAGACGCCGTGGCGCGCGAATTCATAGCCGACAACGGCGGACGCCCCACATGCCTCGGCTACGAAGGATTCCCCGGAGCCGTATGCTGTGAGGTCAACGAAATCGTTGTTCACGGATTCCCCTCCAACTACGCTCTTCGCGAAGGCGACATCATCGGCACCGATCTCGTCGTAGAGCTCGACGGATACAACGGCGACATGTGCTACACTTTCCCCGTCGGCCAGATCGCCGACGACGTCTACGCACTCTGCCGCACAACCAAAGAATCACTGGCCATAGGCATCGAAGCCTGCAAAGAAGGCAACCGCATCGGCGACATCGCCAATGCCATACAGACCTACTGCGAGCACCGGGGCTACAGCGTGGTACGTGAAATGTGCGGACACGGAATCGGACGCAAAATGCACGAAGATCCCGAAGTGCCCAACTACGGACGCCGCGGCACCGGCCCCATAATCCGCAACGGACTCTGCATAGCCATCGAGCCAATGATCAATCTCGGCAGCAAAAACATCGTCATCGAACGCGACGGCTGGACTTGCCGCACACGCGACCGCAAGCCCTCGGCTCACTACGAGCATACTGTTGCCGTCGTCGACGGAAAAGCCGAGATCCTCACATCTTTCGAACCCGTCTACGAAGTGCTTCAGGATAGATTCATTTGAAAACACCCCAACACCTTTGATATGGCAAAACAAGCAGCAATCGAACAGGACGGCGTAATCGTCGAAGCACTCTCAAATGCAATGTTCCGCGTCGAACTTGAAAACGGGCATGAAATCACCGCCCACATCTCAGGCAAGATGCGCATGCATTACATCAAGATCCTTCCCGGCGACAAGGTCCGCGTCGAAATGTCGCCCTACGACCTTTCGAAAGGCCGTATTGCGTTCAGATACAAATAAATAATAAAAAATACATCATAACAATGAAAGTTAGAGCTTCAGTCAAAAAACGCACCCCCGACAGCAAAATCGTGCGTCGTAAAGGACGCCTTTACGTCATCAACAAGAAAAATCCTAAGTACAAACAGCGTCAAGGATAATATTTTTATTAATTTTGCAAAAAAAATAGTCAAAACCATATGGCAGTACGCATAGTGGGAGTTGACCTCCCCCAGAACAAAAGAGGTGAAATCGCCTTGACTTACATCTTCGGCATCGGCCGGAGCGCCGCAAAAGCTATCCTTGAAAAAGCCGGCGTCGACAAAGATATCAAAGTAATGGACTGGACTGACGACCAGGCAGCCAAAGTGCGCGAAGTGATCGGCTCCGACTATAAAGTCGAAGGCGACCTCCGCAGCGAGATCCAGCTCAATATCAAGCGCCTCATGGACATAGGTTGCTATCGCGGTATCCGTCACCGCAACGGGCTCCCCGTTCGCGGTCAGAGCACCAAAAATAACGCACGCACCCGCAAAGGCCGCAAGAAAACAGTCGCTAACAAAAAGAAAGCTACAAAATAATAAATTATGGCAAAAAAGACAGTCGCAGCTAAGAAGAGAAACGTCAAAGTTGACGCCGCAGGTCAGCTTCATGTTCACTCCTCTTTCAACAACATCATCGTGTGCTTAGCCAACTCCGAAGGTCAGGTGATCTCATGGTCAAGCGCAGGTAAAATGGGCTTCCGTGGCTCAAAAAAGAACACACCTTACGCCGCCCAGATGGCAGCACAGGATTGCGCCAAAGTGGCCTACGACCTCGGCCTCCGCAAAGTGAAAGCCTACGTCAAAGGTCCCGGCAACGGTCGTGAATCAGCTATCCGCACCATCCATGGCGCCGGCATCGAAGTGACCGAAATCATCGACGTCACCCCGCTGCCCCACAACGGATGCCGCCCTCCCAAACGCCGTCGCGTCTGATAAACCCTCGGCGCCAGTTCCGCAGTCAGCCCTTTCCCGGCCGACTTCGCGGCACACCGACGTCAATCACCAAACACCAACAAAAAGCCTCGCAACAAGCCAAAGGCCCCTCCACACGGCAACGTGAAATAAGACCATATTTTATCACCTCTCTATGGTCGCGGCTGCACTAAACCGGTGACGAGTCGCCCCGACGCCCGGCGAAGCACTCACAACCTTCATTCAACCCGAAACAAAAATGGCAAGATATACAGGCCCAAAATCAAAAATCGCCCGCAAATTCGGCGAACCCATCTTCGGCGAAGACAAAGTACTCGCCAAGAAAAACTTCCCTCCAGGCCAGCATGGCCAGAACCGGAGAAGAAAAACCTCTGAATACGGCGTACAGCTTCGCGAAAAGCAGAAAGCAAAATACACCTACGGCGTGCTCGAAAAACAGTTCCACAACCTCTTCGAGAAAGCCGCACGCACAAAAGGCATCACCGGCGAAGTGCTCCTTCAGCTTCTTGAAGGCCGCCTCGACAACGTCGTTTACCGTCTTGGCATCGCTCCCTCGCGTGCCGCTGCCCGTCAGCTCGTGCTTCATCGTCACATCACCGTCAACGGTCAGGTAGTGAACATCGCTTCCTACGCCGTTCAGCCCGGTGACATCGTTGGCGTCCGAGAAAAATCCAAATCACTCGAAGTGATCGCCGATGCACTCGCAGGCTTCAACCACTCAAAATATCCCTGGCTCGAATGGGACGAAACCATCAAGGCAGGCAAGCTCCTCCACGTTCCCGCACGTGAAGATATCCCCGAGAACATCAAAGAGCAGCTTATCGTCGAGTTGTATTCTAAATAAAAATCCTTAAGACAGATCCACATGGCTATATTAGCATTTCAAAAACCTGACAAGGTGTTGATGTTGGAGGCCGATAACAAATTCGGCAAGTTTGAGTTCAAGCCATTGGAGCCCGGCTATGGTATCACCATCGGCAATGCGCTTCGCCGCATCCTTCTATCTTCACTCGAAGGTTACGCCATCTCATCCATCAAGATCGACGGCGTAAAGCATGAATTCGACACCATCCCCGGTGTGATGGAAGATGTCACCAACATCATCCTCAACCTTAAAAAAGTTGACCTCAAGCAAGTGGTCGAAGACACCGACGCCGAAAAAGCGGTTGTCAACGTTTCCGGAGTTGAAGTACTCACCGCCGGCGACCTTGGCAAAGTGCTCACAGGCTTCGAAGTCCTCAACCCCGACCTCGTAATCTGTCATTTGGATTCAGCAGCAAGCTTCACACTCGAATTCACTATCAGCAAAGGCCGCGGCTGGGTTCCCGCCGAGGAAAACGTTGTGCCCGACGACGACGTCAACGTTATCGCGATCGACTCCATCTACACCCCGATCAAAAACGTCAAATACACCGTCGACAACTTCCGCGTTGATCAGAAAACCGACTACGACAAGCTCACTCTCGAAATCACCACCAACGGTTCGATCCTTCCCAAAGACGCGCTCAAAGAAGCAGCTAAAATCCTCATCTATCACTTCATGCTCTTCTCCGACGAAAAGATCACCCTCGAATCGTCAGAGCAGGAAGAAAATGAGGAATTCGATGAAGAAGTGCTCCACATGCGCCAGCTCCTCAAATCGAAGCTCGTCGACATGGATCTCTCAGTCCGCGCCCTCAACTGCCTCAAAAGCGCTGAAGTGGAAACCCTTGGCGAGCTCGTTGTGTTCAACCGCAACGACCTCCTCAAATTCCGCAACTTCGGTAAGAAATCGCTCACTGAGCTCGACGACCTGCTGGCCAACCTCAACCTCTCGTTCGGGATGGATATTTCAAAATACAAATTAGATAAAGAGTAATAAACGATGAGACATAATAAAAACTTCAACCACCTCGGTCGTAAAAAAGCCCATCGCGACGCGCTTCTTGCCAACATGACGATCTCGCTGATCCTGCGCAAACGCATCTTCACCACTCTCGCCAAGGCCAAAGCTCTCCGCATGTACGCCGAGCCCCTTATCAACCGTGCAAAGGACGATACGATGACCAACCGTCGTCTCGTGTTCAGCTACCTGCAGAACAAAGAAGCCGTTAACGAACTCTTTCGCGAAGTGGCTCAAAAAATCGCCGAACGCAACGGGGGTTACACCCGCATCCTCAAGACCGGCAACCGCCTCGGCGACAACGCCCAGATGTGCTTCATAGAGCTCGTTGACTACAACGAAAACATGCTCAAGGAAAAAGGCGCCAAGAAAGAAGGCCGCACACGCCGCAGCCGTCGCAGCAGCGATAAGCCCGCAGCCGAAGCCGCTCCCGCAGCCGAAGCTCCCATCGAAGCTCCCGCCGAAAAAGAACTCCCCGCAGCCGAATAATCAGACCATCCGGCACAAGCGGACCGCATGTCAGGCGCCCAACAGCCACCGCGACATGCACATATCATCCACCATCAGCCGCATGCCCCGCGCCCGCACACAGAGCCGGAGCATGCGGCTCGCTTTTTGCACGCCGCACGCCGGTTTTTCTTTCACCGGCCGCCATTTTTCATCGCCGTCCCGGCCCATGGAATTTTAACGATTATTGTAGCATAAGCTCCTAAAATCTTTGATTTCATTGACACTGAAACTCAAATAAAATTAGTATCTTTGCCGTTGAACCACAATCAGGTCAGAAACACAAATCAAAATAACCAACTTTTTAAGTTTTAATCCATTATGAAAATCGAAAAAATCATCGGCCGTGAAGTGCTCGACTCTCGTGGCAACCCCACTGTTGAAGTAGACGTAATCCTCGAATCAGGCGCACGTGGCCGCGCATCCGTTCCCTCTGGTGCCTCCACCGGTGTCAATGAAGCTCTCGAACTTCGTGACGGTGACAAATCACGCTATATGGGCAAAGGCGTTCAGAAAGCCGTTGCCAATGTCAATGGCCCCATCGCCCAGGCCCTCGTAGGCATGAGCGCCCTCGATCAGATCAAGATCGACGAAACCATGATCGCCCTCGACGGCACCGACACCAAGTCGAACCTCGGCGCCAATGCCATCCTCGGCGTTTCGCTCGCCGTTGCCAAAGCTGCCGCTGACTACCTCGACCTCCCCCTCTACAAATACATCGGCGGCTGCAACTCCTACGTGCTCCCCGTGCCGATGATGAACATCATCAACGGCGGCGCTCACTCCGACGCCCCCATCTGCTTCCAGGAATTCATGATCCGTCCCATCGGCGCATGCTGCTTCAAAGAAGGCATCCGCATGGGCACAGAAGTGTTCCACAACCTCAAGAAAGTGCTCCACGACCGCGGCCTCTCAACAGCCGTAGGCGACGAAGGCGGCTTCGCTCCCACACTCGACGGCACTGAAGATGCCCTCGGCGTCATCATCAAAGCCATCGAACTCGCAGGCTACGTTCCCGGCAAGGACGTTACCATCGGTCTCGACTGCGCTTCCTCAGAATTCTACAAAGACGGCGTTTACGACTATTCCTGGAAACAGGGCGCCGACGCTCCCAAACTGACTTCACAGCAGCAGGCTGAATACCTCAAAACCCTCGTTGAAAAATATCCTATCGACTCGATCGAAGACGGTATGGCCGAAAACGACTGGGAAGGCTGGAAGATCCTCACCGACCTCATCGGCGGCCGCTGCCAGCTCGTCGGCGACGACCTCTTCGTCACCAACGTTAAATATCTCCAGCGCGGTATCGCTGAAGGCTGCGCCAACTCGATCCTCGTCAAAGTCAACCAGATCGGCTCGCTCAGCGAAACGCTGGATGCTATCGAAATGGCTCACCGCCACGGCTATACCACGGTTACTTCCCACCGCTCCGGTGAAACGGAAGACGCCACTATTGCCGACATCGCCGTAGCAACCAACAGCGGGCAGATCAAGACCGGTTCGTTAAGCCGCTCCGATCGCATGGCTAAGTACAACCAACTGTTGCGCATCGAAGAAGAACTAAACGAACTTCCAGCATATGGCTACAAAAGAATAAAATAATGCTTTGTAGTGAATAAGTCATAAAGAGGGAATAGCGTCTTTGGGAAAAGGCGCTATTTTTATTAAAGAATCGTCTATATCTTTGCAAAAGTCATCCCCTACTATCCTCTATAGGAAAGATTCTTTCCAAGATGGTAGCAGGTTAATGTTTCATTGACTAAAGACTATTCGTCCGACAGTCGTTACATTATCGTCCGACATATGTTTAATTATCGTCCGATAGCTGTCGGACGATAATTAAACAACTGTTGGACGATAATGCAACAGTTGTCGGACGATTAGTTTTTAGGAAGAAGAAAATTAATCCGCTTAGCGACAAAAATAATTCCCCGAAGCGACGAGAACTGTTTATCGCTATAAACAAAAATAAATATCTTATGAGCGCGTATTACGACCTTTACGAAACGCCTTCGCCCGACGGGAAAGAAGACAAGAAATCACTCCATGCACGTATCTGCCCGAAAAGGACTTATACCCAAAAGGAGTTTGTGGAACATATCGCAACTTTCCAACATCTGCCCAAGAATGTGATAGGAGCAGCATTGGATGCCTGCATTGCCAACGGAAACATCGTGGAACTGGGAGAACTCGGCTTCTTCAGCACTTCACTGAAATGCTTGCGCGAGACCGACGATGAGAAAAAGAAAATCCGTTCCGAATCCGTCCAATTCCAAAACGTGCACCTGCGCATCAGCAGCACGTTCCGCAACAACATCAAGAAGAAAATGACGTTGGAACGTGTACACTCCACTACCAAGAAATCGAAAAAAGTAGTAGAGACCACCGAAGCAACAAGAAAAGCCGAACTGGAACTGTTCCTCAAGCAGAATGTATGCATCAACAAGAACGAATACATCCAATTGAGCGGACTAACCAGACATGCCGCCATAGACGAGCTGAACAAATTCATCCGGCAAGGGTTCCTGCGCCGCCGCGGAATGGGAAGGTCAACGGTCTATGTGCGGCAAGAAAAAGACACAGCAAACGAAATTTAGGGGGGGGGCGAACACAGAGACACAAAGACATAGAAATTAATGCTTTATCTCTTTGAAAAGAATCTCTGTGCCTTTGTATTTTCGTGTTCATCCCCCCAAATAATAAAACAACAAACAATGGAAAAATCAACAGAACCCCAACCCTGCACGCAGTGGTTCGTCTTCTTCAAAGACCAACTGCTGCTGAAAAAAGGATATACAGACAAAGGAGAAATAAAATACAGCGTACCCGTCAGTATAGAGCCTCCTCTGACACCGGAAGCCGGAAGTAATATACACGAAGTGTTCCCACCCAACGGCAAGCAAGTACGTGCATTTGCTTTGGAACAGCTCGTGGCCGAAACCGATGAATGGGTCATGATAGGCCTGCGCGCATCGTACGACTACATCTCGCCGGACGAGTACCGTTCTGCAGGAAAGGCCTTCCAGATACTCTATTGGGACGAGCACAGCCGCTTCTGCCCCGTGTGTGGCACCGCCATGGAGCACCAGCCCCCCATCATGAAGAAGTGTCCCAACTGCGGCAATGAGATGTACCCTCCCGTTTCCACCGCCATCATTGTACTGATACGCAAAGGAGACGAAATCCTGCTGGTGCATGCCCGGAACTTCCGAGGAACCTTCTACGGACTGGTGGCAGGCTTCCTCGAAGCCGGCGAGACACTGGAAGAATGTGTAGAACGGGAAGTTTTTGAAGAAACGGGGCTGAAGGTAAAGAACATCACCTACTTCAGCAACCAGCCCTGGCCCTACCCCAGCGGATTGATGGTGGGTTTCATTGCCGACTACGAAAGCGGGGAGATAAAACTGCAGGAAGATGAGCTGACCGCTGCCGCCTTCTATTCCAAAGACAACCTGCCCGAAATTCCACGAAAGCTGAGTATCGCAAGAAGGCTGATAGACTGGTGGATGGAGAACAATTAAAAATTAAAGAATTAAAAAGAGGGGGGAAGAAATTTAAAAAAGCAAATTGCGGAAAACACACACTCACAAACGAACAACTACGAATGAAACGACTCTCATTCACATCAACCAATTAGCATGCAACCGCAATCTGTATATTTTCTCATCTCCCGGTCATTCGACCTTCATCAAGTAATTCTAAAATATATCCATCAGAAAAAAAGAGGATAGTAGCAATTTATCTCAACCGATGCTTTCACTATTGAAAACGCTCTTACGCCACTAATTGCCAAAATCCCCTTTTATCATCCTGATGGATATTACTAAGGTTTAGGTTAGGTTTATACGTTGCATATAA
>URWH01000010.1 GCA_900551515.1 uncultured Porphyromonadaceae bacterium | reverse complement strand
TGCCGCAAAGTTCGCCAGTAAAAAAACTTTGGCATAGGCGGCCTTTTTCGGACGGATACTTTTCGGACGGATACGCCCCACCCGCGATTCAACGGATTTTCGTATTGGACGAAAAGAATCCCGGAACATCACTGTCCCGGGATTCCCGATTATTATCATTAACCGTTTATGCTAAAACGGATGGCTTGTATTTATTCGGCATAGAATCTCATGCCGTCTATTTCGATTCCGTAGCTATATTCCTTGAGGAATGTCAGGCGGGCATATCGTACATTGGTTGCGGGAACGAGGTTTATGTAGTACTGTTTCATTCCGGCATATTCGATTTCGCCCCAGTCGGTCCAGTTGGTTCCGTCAACGCTGGTTTCAAGTTTGGCACTTGTCGCGGAATAGTACCTGCCGTAGTGGTAAATGAATATAGATGAGAGGTTTACAACTTTGCCGAAATCCATTTCTATAGGTGTTCCGGTGTCAATTTCCTCATAGTCGTATTTGTCCATGTTGATGACATCCGACCAGTCGCTTCCGTTGACGGTGCAGGTTACCGGATAGTCAATCTGAGATCCGTTATAGAACGCTTCACTGACATTGAGTTCACGGGCTATACCGCGCACTATTACGTAAACAGTCATACCTTCGTCGTATTCAACGGATGCTCCTGTTGCCGAGGTGAGTGTGACAGGAATCAGATATCCCTTTTCCTGAGCGATGCCGGTCAGATCGCCGGTGTTGATGCTGATGCCTGCGTCCGATGCGTCGGTGGCGATTGTCACTGCGTTGGATTCAAGCGTTGCATCTGATTTGAACTCATAGTTTGTGCCGTTGGCCGTATTGTATTCTGCGACCTTGCTCTGATCTATGGCAAGATTCAATGTTACTTCCTCATACGGTTTGTAGGACAGTCTGAACAGATCTGTCAGGGTCAGTTTTTTGATGTTGTCTTGCCAGTTGTCGGCTGTAAGTGCTGCTCTGAACACTTTTTCCGTCGTGGTCAGAGACACAATGTTCGGACGGTATGTCGAATTGAATGTCAGGAATATACGGCTGCTTTTCGATATGGTGAGCCCTGAGCCGCTGCGAATCACGACAGGAAGGATCAGATTGCTTTCCTCCGTCATGAAGCCGCTGTGGTCGCCGAAACTTATGGTTATGGAATCGGGGGTGATGTATTCGCCGGCGGCAATTGTCATAACCGGATTGTCAATGCGGGCACCCTCAAGGAATTTATACTCTGTTCCGTTGGCCTCGTTGTATTCGTCGACAAGAGTCGGATCAATGGCTACTTCGATCTGAAGATTGCTCGGTGCAGGTTTGGTGAGACGTACGGGTACCGTTTTCAGCGGATCTGTCAGTCCTGACATGAAGTCGCCGTTGGCTTTGTATTCTACGTTGGCAAACGTTGAATTCGGCTGGTAGAGATACACGTAGTTGATATCATACGGATCTACGGTGTCATCGTCGTCGCACGCGGTGAGTGGCATCATCGATGCCACTACAGCGCATGCTGCTATATATTTCCAAAATTTTTTCATTGCTTTGTCGGGTGATGATTAGAGTGATGAGAAATCATATTCGTTCCATGCGAAGGCGGTGTTTTTTGAACCGTTGCTACCGCCCTGACCGATCTGCATGTCATGGCCGTTGCCGGTCACATCTTTAAGCACCGTGGCTCCCTCGCCTTCATTCATAGGCAGATAGAACACGAGGTTCGGATCGGTGTATCTTACTTCTTTGCGCATGAAATTGGCAATCTGATCGGCTGAACGGGTCACTTTCCAAAGACGTACCTGTGCCATTTCAACGTTGTCCCTGAAGTAGGACGAGCCTGAGTCAAACATGTTCAGGTGGTCAAATTCCATTGCTGTGCCGACGGCTGTTGTAAGCTGCGACAGCGGAGAACCGTTTTTGTAAAGGATTGTTGTGCCGGTCGATGCGTCATAGGTGAGTGCGAAGTGATACCATGCGCCGCTTTCGAGGCCTTTGCCCTTGGTCGGGTCGCCGGTGTCGAACTGCGAGCCCATCGTCTTGACCTGCAGGAAGTTGTTTTTATATCTATAACCCTCGGAATATACAAGGTCACCGAAGCGGATGTAAAGCTCCGTATTGCCCGAGCCGTTGGCAAAGATAGCCTGGTTGTTCACTGAGTAACCGTTGTCGGGGTTGTCGGTGCCGGTTACGCGTACCCACCATTCAAGGGTGTAGTTCGACAGGCGGAGTCCCCAGTCGGTGTCGGCCGGTTGCAGACGGCAGCCGTTGTTGTGACGGAAACTCGGCACGGCTTGTTTCAATGGTGCCGCAAGGGCATAAATGAACTTGCTTGTTGAAACAGTCGATTCCATTCCGTTGGATGTGGCGATCGCTACCGGTAATGCGTAGTTTATACCACCTTCGCCTTTGAACGCTGTAACCTGTACGGGAACGCTTGCTGAAAGCTCTCCGGCTTTGATAACTACATCTTCCGGCATCGAAACGTATTCGCTCGGAACGATTTCGTAGGTTGTCTGGTTGCGTTTGTTGTACTCATCGAGATCGCTCTGACGCATGGCGAGCTTGACTGCGACATCGGTGGCCGCAGGCTTGGCAAGGCGGATGGTGACAGGCGCTGTAACTACGGTGCCTTCGTCACCCATCAGGATGTCGGAAAGCGGTGTCGAAGCTGCTTCAGCTATGTAGACGCGGTTTTCGATCACGTCGTTTTTAGCATCGTCACATGAAGTGAATGCTGCAGCAAGCACACCGATCGATAGTATGTTTATTGCGAATTTTTTCATGATAGTTTTTTCCTTTGCTTTTTGATTAGATTAATTTCTGATAGGAGGATTCTGGGTGGCGATGCCTGCGCGTACCGTCGGGTAGTCGGGATTGCCCGCGTAGTCATACTCGATGTGGTAGGCTCCCTGACCTGCGTGAGGAAGACCGGTCGACGATTGCCATGTGCTGTGATCGTTGAAATAGTGTTTGTCAATGGCACGTTCGAATGTGGCGCAGACCACCGATTTCGAGAGTGTTTCTTTGAACATCGCCGGGTTTCTGCCTTCTACGGAGCTAAAGAAATCATTCAGGCCATAGTGACCGAGTTCATAGGTCTGCCACATGATATAGTCGAGAGATTCGATCACGTCGTTATCAAGCAGCGTGTAATATCCGAGCCAGCCTGAACCGCCGGGGATGTCGACGCACAGCATTTTGCCCTGTTTGTCGAATTCGGCGCGGAGATAGCGGAGGAATTCGTTGACGACATTGCGCTGGCTGAAATTCATCAGTGTGCCTGTAGCTTCCATGTCGAGGTCATAGCCGCCGATACGATATTTGGTGCAGGTGTCGACGATGGCTTGAGCATAGCGTTTTACAGCTTCGATTCTTGATTCTTCGGTTTCGTCGAATCCCCAGTATTCCTCGGGAGTGTATCCCTCGGGGGTGAGGTTTTCGCCGATGTTGCGTGCGGTCCACGACATGACGGTTTTCGATCCGCGGGCGTGGAAAGCATCAAGGTCGGCCTGCTGTTCGGGTGTCACATTGCCCCACACGAGCCAGAGGCCCACGTAGTCGATCGAGTCGGGCAGACCCATCAGCGAGTTCTTTTTGAGTGTGCCGCCCCAGTTGCCGAACCATCCGAACATCACCTTGTGTGGTGAATTGTAGTAGTCCTTGAGGTTGTTTTCGTAGCCCGGTGTCGGAGGGGTATAGAAATCCTCCGGTTCGGCTTCAGTCCAATCGTCGCAGGAGGTGATCACCGCCGGTGCGGTGATCAGTGCTGCTGCTGCGAATAATATTGATTTAAGTCCTTTCATTGTTTGATAAAAATTGATAGATGATTAAGATATTAGGGTTAAATTAGTTCTTTTTAGCCCACCAGAGATCTGTTGCGCCGGTGTCGGGACCGCCGAGCATCTGGATGGCGGCTTTGACATTGGCTGCATTGGTGTTGAATTCCGACTGCGGGTAGGGGATACGGCGCATGCCGCGTTCCGAAGTCACGCCGTCGGTCGAAAGGTTGTTGACAACGGGGAACCATTTCGGATAGCCTGTGCGGCGGAAGTCGGCCCACGATTCCCAGCCGTTGGGGAAGTTGCCGAGCCATTTCTGCACGATGATGCGTTCAAGGTTGGTCTCGAAGCTGGCGTTTTCATCATATTTCGGGCAGATTGTGCTCTGTGCTGCGCAGTTGTAGGAGGCGTTCTCGAGGGCGGTATAGTTGGCCGGAGTGGCTTCGCTTTCAAGATAGTTGCCTATTGTTGCGCCGCGTTCCTGCATCGAAACGGTCACGCCCTGTTCGTAGAGCTCTTTTGCCGTTCCGCCCATGTTCCAGCCGCGGAGTGCGCCTTCTGCACGCAGGAACCATGATTCGCTGGCTGAGATCGAAAGCAGTTTGTCGCCGGATTCATAGATCGTGAGCGAGTAGTCGGAGAAGCCTTCGCTATAGCGGTAGACGCCGCTGCGGGCGCCCGTGTATGATCCGTCTTCGGCCGTTTTCGCATATTTTTCAAGACGCGGGTCGCTGTAACCGTTCATGTAGGCGGTGATGTCGGCGCTGATGCGGCCTTCTCCCCAAATTGCGGTTACTTTGTTGAGTGCGTTACCGCCGGGAATGTTGTCTGACCAGGCTGCGTCTGCGGGTTCTGAAATCAGACCGCCCATGTCGGCCACTGCCTCTTCTGCTTTCTGCTGAGCCAGTGTCGGGTTGGGGTTGACGATACGCATTGCCATGCGCAACTTGAGCGTGTTGGCGAATTTCACCCATTTCGAGATGTCGCCATGGTAAATGTAGTCAGTATTTGCAAATGTGGCGTTTGTGCCCGATGCTTCCTTGAGTGCCGCAATCGCTTCATCGAGTTCGGCAAACATCGCATTGTACAGATCAGGCATATCGTCATATGCTACGGCGAAGTTGTTGCCTGAGCCTACCATGGTAAACGGTGTGGGACCGTACATATCGCTTATCTGCACTGTGCCGAAGATGCGGAGCAGATTGGCCCAGTGATAAACGAGGCCTTCGCCGTTTGATGCATCGCGGATCTTGAAATACGGGGTGTACATGTAGTCCGACATCATTTTGTCGAAGGGATAACCTTGCCAGCCTAAGCGGGGGTTATATGTGGCGAACATACCGTCGGTGCCCCACATGTTGCTTGCCGAGGTCATGCGGCCGTATTCGCAACCGATCATCTGATAGATCATCTGGAAGTCGTTCTCCTGACCGATGGCTACAACCGGAATCATGTTGCCGATCAGCGTGGCCGTGTAGGCGAAGTCGCCTTCCATTTCCCCCATGGTGGGGGCTTTGGGGTTGGTGTTGAAGTCCTCAAATTTGTCGGTACATCCTGCTGCGCCGAGCAAGAGGCTGCCGCCCATCATTAAGGTCGCTATATTTTTATAAATTTTTGTTTTCATAATTGTCTTGTCGTGGATCAGAATGTGAATTTAACATTGAAACCGTAGGTGCGGAGGCTCGGCTGCTGGAAGTAGTCAACGCCCTGATAGAAGTTGTTGCCTGTTGCCGAGGTGCTCTCGGGATCAAACGGAGCCTTGCAATAGATCATCCAAAGGTTCTTGCCGGTGAGCGACAGGGTCACGTCGGCGATATTTTTCAGCTTCATGCGCGGAATTGTGTAGGATATCGTGAGGTCGGCCAGACGAACGTTGGTGGCGTCATACACATAATATGTGCCGGCAGCTCCCGAGATCGTTTCGTAATAATTCTGAGCGTCTACAACACCGTTGCCGGGAACGGCCACGCCGCCGTTGTCGCGGGCGATTGCCGAGACTTCTGAAACGCCGTAGCGGTCAAGATAGGCCTGGGTGTCGGAGATTACCTGACCTCCGAAGCGGCCTGTTACTGCCCAGCTTATAGCAAGGTCTTTCCAGCCAAGTGTGCCGGTCCAGCCCATGTTGAATTTCGGAAGCACCGATCCAACCTTGAAATAATCCACTTGTTCGAGCTGTACGTTGCCCGTCGAGGGATCACGCCAGATGTATCCGTTGGGGCTCTGACGCAGACGCAGGTTGCTGTAGATGTCGCCCATCGAGCCGCCTACATAGAGGAGCACGGCCGGACCGCCCGACATACCGAGGCAGGAGGTGGCGGGGAAGTATGACATTTCGATCGGCATGCCTGTTTCAGGATCAAGTGCGCCATTGGCAAGCTCGATCACTTTGTTGCGGTTGAGCGAGTAGGTGATGCCGGTGTTGAAGCGCCAGTTACCCCACTGGTTCTGATAGGTGAGGGCGGCTTCGATACCGCGGTTCTCGATGTTACCGGTCTGTACAAGGTTGTAGGTGTAGCCCGATGATTTCGATGCCGGGATCTTGAAAGTCTGATTGAACGTATTCGATTTATAATAGGTGATGTCGAATCCGATTGTGTTGTTGAGGAACTTGGTGCTCAGACCGATTTCCCACGATTTGGTGTTTTCGGGCTTGAGGTTGGGATTGTAGTGGATCGACGGCCATTCATACTGGTCTTTCTGATCGGAGTATTCAAACTGCGGATGTGTCAGATAACGGTTCGGAGATTTTGCCACTTCGGCCCACGATCCGCGCACTTTCAGGAATGAGATGGCCTGCGGAAGCTGTTCACGGAACGTCTCGCTTATAAGCCAACTGCCGCCTACCGATGGATAGAAGTAGCTCAGCTTGTCGGTGAATGCCATCATCGAAGCCCAGTCGTTACGGCCGGTTACGGTCAGGTAATACTGGCTGTCCCATCCGAGTTCGACGCTGCCGAACACTGACTGAATCTGGTCGTGCCAGGAAAGGTCGTTGTGCTTGAAGCTGCCCTTGTCGATGTTGCCGATTGCAAATACATTGGGAACGTGAATCAGGCCGCCGGATACAGAATTGCCTTCTTCAAGCATATCGTTGATCGATGCACCGAACTGAGCGTTGAGATTCAGACGGTTGTCAAGGAAGTTCTTGTTCATTGAAGCCATGATGTCGGCGTAGGTGGTGCGGTCCATAGTGCGGTTTTCGGCATACATACCTTTGTCCGATCCGGCAAGTGTATTCACTGTCGAAGCATAGAATTTTTCCTGATAGGTGATGTTCTGGTTATCGACGCGTACGCGGCCTATTACATAAAGCCAGGGGAGGATATCGTATTTCAGCGATGCATTGAACATGTAGCGCTGTTTGCGTGCTTCGCGGTTCATGCGTTTCTGTGTCCAGTAGGGGTTCTGGAGTGCGAGGTTCTCCTGTCCGTAAGGCCAGTACTGTGTCATGAGGTTGCGCGACGGATTCCAGCGCTCAAACATACGGATTTCATTAAAGTCGTCGCCGCGCGGGAAGAGCCACAGGGCGGGGATCGGGGTGAAATAGTGGCCGGATCCTACGAAGTTTTTGTTGTTCTGGATGATATAGCTGGCACCGAGGTCGAGGGTCAGTTTATCGTTGAAGAACGTCGTGGTGTTGCGGATTGTGAAGTTGTAGCGGTTGTAGTCCGATTCGGGCATCACACCGGGGGCGTTAGTTACAGCGGCCGATGCAAATGTCTGGTTCTTCTGTGTTCCTACCGTGAGTGTCAGAGCGTTGATTTCTGTAACGCCGGTCTGGAAGAAGTCCAGAGGATCATAGCTTGTCGGAGTCTCAAGTTTCGCTCCCCACGAAGTGAATTCACCGGGAGTGTTTCCATATGTGTTCTGGAATTTCGGTGTCATCCATACTCTGTGGAACTGGGTGGTGTTGGAGTAGGTCAGTTTTGCGCGGCCTTCCGTACCCTTCTTAGTGGTGATGAGGATCACACCGCTGGCGGCTGCCGAGCCGTAAAGGGCGGCTGCCGAGGGACCAGAGAGCACCGACATTGATTCGATATCGTCGGGGTTGATGTCGGCAACAGAGCTTGAACCCGGCTGTTTTGCCATTGTGGAACCTTCGGTGTCGCCGGTGTTTACGTCAAACATCGGTATACCGTCGATCACGTACAGCGCGTTATCGTTGCCGCTGATCGATTTAACACCACGCATGATCACACGGGCGGCCGAACCTGAACCGGCTGAGCTCGAACTGATGTTCACGCCGGCAACCTTGCCGCTGAGTGAATTGATGAAGTTGGCGTCTTTGTTAGCGGTGAAGGCATCACCCTTGAGAGTCTGCACGTTGTACGACAGCGCTTTCTGTTCGCGTTTGATACCGAGAGCCGTTACAACGACTTCATCGAGCGCTGTGGCCTCTTCTTCCATGACCAGGTCGATATTGCCTGATGCGGGAACGGGCATGATCACCTGGCGGTAGCCGATATAGGTGAATTTGAGCATGTCGCCTGCTTTGGCTTTAAGAGTGAACTCTCCGTCGATGTTGGTCTGTGTTCCGACGGGACTGCCGTCGACAATCACGGATACGCCGATCAACGGGTCGCCATTCGTGTCAGTAACTGTTCCTTTTACCGATCCGGTCTGTGCCATAACACTGATCACCGGGAAGAGCAAAAGCATCAGTAGTAAGCTTGTTACCTTTGACTTCATAATGTTTGTTGGATTGGTTAGTAATTAAGGTTATGTGAATTGTTCTGTTACGTGTTTATATATAAGGGTTGGTTTTAGTTTTGATTGATAATTGTTTTCAGATGAAAATCGGCAGCAACGGAAGGTGCTGATCCCTGTTGCCGCTAACGTTTTTTCATGGAATTCCTTTGTGGATCGCAGTTGTTATGGTATAGATTTAAACATTTCGTTACAAAAGTAAGCAAAATGGGCAGATTTACCCCCCATCATTCCGTTAAATAACGTTAATACACGCGTGGGGGCGGTGTGTTTCTCAACTCTTGTGGGATGAAAAGCGCGAGAAGTTGCGACATTCATTGTCGCACCGGCTTGGTTATGTGATGTGGTTATTTCTGTCGCGGGTAAGGGATCAGTATTTGAAGCTTGAGCCGCCGAGGAATTCGCGCAGTAGCGATGTGGAAGGGATGAATTCTTCGGAGATCGGTTCGAAATACCGGAGGAAGCGGTAGAGACGTGCAGATTCGGCATATTCAGGCACGTCGTGAGGCACGTGGCTGAGCAGATCTTCGCCACGCCGTTTCATCACGCCGAGCTCGAAGAGGAGCGAGGAGTTGAACATGGCATCGGCGTTCTCCTGATAGTGGAATATCCAGCGCTCCTCGCCGCGGCGCACGCTGGGCCAGCGGCGGATGGTCTGCTCGGGGCTGACGCCGCGGTAGCGGGCGTCGCGGATGATGCGACGCAGCAGGCGGTTGTCGGTGGTCGGAATCCAGTTGTGGTCGTCGATGGAGATGGTGGTGAGGGCCGAAACGTAGACGCGGTATTTCATCTCGTCGGCCACATCGGCGGTGAGCTCAGGGTTGAGGCCGTGGATCCCTTCGATCAGCAGTATGGAGCCGGGGCGGAGGGTGATGCGGTTGCCGCGGTATTCGCGCTGACCGGTCTCGAAGTTATAGTAGGGGAGCTCGACCATCTCGCCGGCGATGAGACGGTTGAGATGGTCGTTGAATGTGGCCAGGTCGAGGGCGTAGAGCGATTCGTAGTCATATTCGCCGTCGGCATCCTTGGGCGTGTGCTCGCGGTCAACGAAATAGTCGTCGAGCGATATCATCTGCGGCTCGAGGAGGTTGGTCATCAGCTGGATGGCCAGGCGTTTGGTGAAGGTGGTCTTGCCCGACGACGAAGGGCCGGCTATCATCACCACTCGCGCGCCCCCTTCGTGGAAGCGGCGGGTGATATCGTCGGCTATGGTGGCTATGCGGTTGTTGTGCAGCGCTTCCGACACGTTGATGAGCATCGCTGTATGGCCGCCGGCCACGGCCACGTTGAGCTCGCCGACGTTGCTCACCCCGACGATGCTGTTGAAGCGCTGGTGGTCGGTGAAGGCGCCGTACATCTTCTCCTGTTCGATGGGGGTGGCCGGACGTTCGGGATCCTCTTCCGAGGGACCCATCAGCAGCAGTCCTTCTTTATATGGCAGCAGATCGAAGACGCCGAGCATGCCTGTCGACGGCGCCAGCGCGCCGTAATAGCTGTCGCAGAGGCCGTCGAGGCGGTAGTAGGCGGTGTACAGCTCGTGGAGCGACTGCAGCAGCCGCACTTTGTCGTCGAGGTGCTGGCGCGTGAAGATGTCGATCACGTCGGCCGTGCGCCGTTCGTGGCGCTCGAAGGGCAGATCTTTTTCCACAAGCATCCGCATATGGGCTTTGAGTCGGTCGGCGAGTTTGCGGTCGGGTGTGAGGGGCGCCCCGGGACCGGTGATGCGGCAGTAGTAGCCGTGGGCGAGGGAGTGCTCGATGCGCAGGGTGGCTTCGGGCATCATGGCGTTGACGGCATGATAGAGCATCATGCATAGCGAGCGTATGTAGGTGCGGCTGCCCGAGGGGGTTGTCGCCGGCATGAACTGTATGGTCTTGGGCGAATAGACGCGGAAGTTGAGATCTTCGGCTTTGTTGTTGACGCGGGCGTTGATGGGCGTGAATGGGATCTCGCCGCTCACGCCCGACCATATGTCGAGGAGCGTTTCGCCGCCGGTGATGTCGATGTAGCGGCCTATGTTCTGGCAGTAGATGCTGATTGTCGGTTGAGGGGTGTTGGTGGTCATGGCTCTAGCAGTTGTGCATTCTGTTTGCGGGCCTCGGTCATGAGGCGTCGCGCTTCGGCGTAGGCGCGGTGCTGGGCCGCATACTGGCTGCGGCTGATGGCGAATCCTACGGACCCGTCGAGCATCCCGCGGCGCCGGATGTAGGTGCTCAGAAATGCGCTGATGCCTTTCAGGGCAGGGGTGAGGGGAGTGATTGTCGGATTTTGTGCCGCTATCACGCCGGCTTTGATGTCGGCCTGACGGAGCACGGTGGAGGCATATTCGCCAGGCTCGTCGCAGCGGTTGTGGAGTAGGTCGCCGGCTATAAGCTCGGGGCGCACGCTGTCGCGGAAGATGACGCGCTCGTGCACATCGCGCAGGTCCCAGTTGGCATAGCGCTTGTCGAAGAGGCGGATCTGCACGTCGGGATACCACCCGCAGTGGCGCACGGCGTAGCCGCAGTAGAAGTTGAGGCGTGACATGGCGTAGACCCTGTGCTCCGGCTCGCCATTCTTGAGCTTGATGAGGTTCTGGCGCAGCTCGGGCGAGAGCACCTCGTCGGCGTCGATGGCAAGCACATAGCTGTAGCTCGTCAGCGACGTGGCATACTGGCGCTGGGCCCCGAAGCCCGACAGCGGACGCACGGTGATCTTGCAGCCGTAGCTGCGGCAGGTGTCGAGGGTGCTGTCGGTCGACCCGGAGTCGACCACGATGATCTCGTCGGCGATGTCGCGCAGCGATTCCAGGCATTCACCGATGCGGCGTGCTTCATTAAGGGTGAGTATGGTTGCCGAAATTTTTATCATGGCTCTTGCTGGCCGGCTGGCGTCGGCCGGGTTTCTTTTTCACGGTTTTGCGCCGATGGCAGAGAACTCTGTTTGTTCGGTTGTCGCAAAATTAAAATAATCCCACGAATTACACAACCCTTTTTCTTTTTCAATAATTCTTCACAACTCAAATGCCGTGCCCTGATTTTTTGGCTCCGACAGCCCGCATTTTCCGCACGGTTGGTCGGGAGCACCCGAAATTTTCGATTCTCTGAGGCTTAATTTTGGCTTAACACGTTTGAATGCAGCGCGTAATCACCGTTTTTCCGTGTCGCGATTTTTTGTCAGAAAAATCAAAAAGGGCCGTGATGCGCTTTTCTCCGAAAATTTTATTACTTTTGCGAGTAATATCTTATAATCGTAAGATGGAAAACATGATTCAATGGTTGGCCGACGGCGTGGAGCTTCCCGCTGCCGACTTTTCGCGTGTCGCTGCATGGCTTGGCCGTGTTGCCGGGTTGCACAACCGTATCCCCGGACCGCTTACTTATATTTTTTGTGACGACGAAAAGATTATCAGTGTCAACCGCGAATTTCTAAGCCACGACTATTACACCGACATTATCACATTCGACTATACTCACGGCCGTCGCATCAGCGGCGACATGTTCATCTCGCTCGACACGGTGCGCTCCAATGCCGCGCTGGTAGGGGACACCTACGACCGCGAGCTGCTCAGGGTGATCGTGCACGGCGTGCTTCATCTCTGCGGCATCAACGACAAAGGCCCCGGCGAACGCGAAATCATGGAGCGCCACGAAAATGAAGCGCTCGCGCTCTACGACCGTATGGCGTCCGATGCTGCTGACTGATCCACCCCGAATGATATTCATGAAGACCCAGACATAATCTTTAACGTGATTTGCTTATGACGTTTGACTATGACGTGATCGTGATCGGTGCCGGACATGCCGGCTGCGAGGCTGCCTCGGCTGCCGCGCGGCTCGGTTCGCGCACGCTGCTGATCACCATCGACATGAACAAGATAGCCCAGATGAGCTGCAATCCTGCTATTGGCGGTATAGCCAAAGGCCAAATAGTCAGGGAGATAGATGCTCTTGGCGGCCAGACGGGCATTATCACCGACCGCACGGCCATACAGTTCCGCATGCTCAACCGCTCCAAAGGACCGGCCATGTGGAGTCCCCGCGCCCAAAGCGACCGCATGCGCTTTTCGCTCCTTTGGCGCCACACGCTCGAAAACACCCCCAACCTGTCGATGTGGCAGGACTCGGTGACCGGCATCACGGTGACCGACGGCCGGGTGACAGGCGTCGACACGGCGCTCGGCGTCCATTTCACCGCCAAGGCTGTGGTGCTCACCGCCGGCACGTTTCTCAACGGCCTGATGCATGTGGGCGAAGTCAAGACCCCCGGCGGCCGCGTCAGCGAACCTGCCGCCTACGGCCTCACCGAACAGCTCAAGGCGCTCGGCTTCGCCACCGACAGGATGAAGACCGGCACCCCAGTGCGCATCGACGGCCGCACCGTCCACTGGCAACAGACCATAGCTCAAGCAGGCGAAGACGACTTCCACGGATTCTCCTATCTGCCCGAGGTGCACCGCGAGCTACGGCAGCGCGACTGCTATATCCTCTACACCAACGAGACCACGCATGAGATTCTCCGTGCAGGCCTGCCTCGCTCGCCGCTCTACAACGGCCAGATCCAAAGCATCGGCCCGCGCTATTGCCCGAGCATCGAAACCAAGATAGTCACGTTCGCCGACAAGACGAGCCATCAGCTCTTCCTCGAGCCGGAGGGCGAGGACACGCAGGAGTTTTACCTCAACGGTTTCTCCTCGTCGCTACCCCTCGACGTCCAGATTGCTGCCATCGAGACCATACCTGCGCTGAAAGATGTGGCCA
Source organism: uncultured Porphyromonadaceae bacterium (assembly GCA_900551515.1). Next base: position 5,459 of record URWH01000010.1, on the reverse strand, counting down.
TCTATCGCCCGGGCTACGCTATCGAATATGATTTCTTCGACCCCACCCAGCTCCGCCATTCTCTCGAAACGAAACTCGTGAAGGGCCTTTTCTTCGCCGGACAGGTCAACGGCACCACCGGCTATGAGGAGGCGGCAGGGCAGGGGCTGATTGCCGGCATCAACGCCCACCGCAGCCACTTCGACCTCGAGCCGGTGACCCTCGCCCGCGATCAGGCATATATCGGTGTGCTCATCGACGACCTCGTCACAAAAGGTGTCGACGAGCCTTACCGCATGTTCACATCCCGTGCCGAATACCGCATCCTCCTCCGTCAGGACGATGCCGACATGCGCCTCACCCCTTTGGGCCACCGTATAGGTCTCGCCTCTGACGAGCGCTACCGTCTCATGGAATCGAAGCGCTGCCAGCGCGACGCTTTCATCGCTTTTGCAAAATCGATGTCGGTGCGTCCGGAGCGCGTCAACGACCGCTTCGTGGATATGGGTATCTCCCCGCTGAAGCAGACCGTGAAGCTCCACGACCTCATTCTCCGTCCGCAGCTCACCATCGCCATCCTCGCCGACATGCTCTCCGAGGTGGCCGATTATGTCCGCGACAACATTGAGTCGCGCCGCCGCGAGGAGATTGTCGAGGCTGCGGAAATCATGCTCAAATACGACGGATACATCCAGCGCGAAAAACTCATCGCCGAAAAGATCGCCCGTCTCGAGGATGTGAAAATCGGCGGCCGCATCGACTTCGACAGCGTGAAATCGATCTCAACCGAAGCACGCCAGAAACTCAAAAAAATCAATCCCGAAACCATCGCCCAGGCTTCCCGCATCCCCGGTATCTCGCCAAGCGACATTAACATCCTGCTGTTGCTGCTCGGCCGGTAAAGCTTGCGATTGTTTCACGTGGAACATGGATAAAACTGAAAATATCAAAAACTTATAACGATTGACAATGGAATACATCAAATCAAAAATTCGCGACGTGTTGGATTTCCCGAAGAAGGGAATCGTGTTCAAGGACCTCACCACGGTGTTCAAGGATCCCCGTGCTCTTCACATCATCGGCTGGGATCTCTCGCAGCTCTATCGCGACAAAGGCATCACCAAGGTGGTGGGTATCGAAAGCCGCGGCTTCATCGGCGGCTCGATCCTCGCGTTCGAACTCGGCGCCGGTTTCGTGCCCGCACGTAAGCCGGGCAAGCTTCCCGCCGACACCGTCAGCTGCTCCTACGATAAGGAGTATGGCAAGGACACCATCGAGATCCACCGCGACGCAATCACACCCGACGATATCGTCGTGATCCACGACGACGTGCTCGCAACCGGCGGCACAATGGCTGCCGTCTACAATCTCGTGAAGAGCATGAACCCGAAGAAAATCTATGTCAATTTCATCATCGAGCTGGGCGGTCTCAACGGTCGCGCCGTGCTCCCCGCCGAAGCTGAAGTGACTTCGCTCATCAAATATTAACGCCACATTTCACCATGGTGCGGGCGCCCCGCCGGCGCGTCCGCATGTGTTTTTATACGCATGCCCAAGCATAAGAAATCGCCGCAGCTGACAGAGAAAATCAGCATCCTGCCCACAACGCCCGGAGTCTACATGTACTTCGACGATGCGGGCACGGTGATCTATGTAGGCAAGGCGAAGAATCTCAAACGTCGCGTCTCTTCCTATTTCAACCGCACTCATGATTCGGTGCGCACCAACCTGCTGGTGCGGGCCATCGCCGATATGAAATATATCGTGGTGCCCACCGAACAGGATGCTCTGAATCTCGAAAACTCGATGATCAAGGAGTATCAGCCGCGCTACAATGTGCTGCTCAAAGACGACAAGTCCTACCCCATGATCGTGGTCACCAAGGAGCATTACCCACGGGTGTTCATGACGCGCACACAGATCCGCGACGGCTCCAAGTATTTCGGCCCTTACACCGATGCGGCTTCCGCCCGTGCCGTCCTCGATCTCATCCGCAGCATCTACCCGCTGCGCTCGTGCCGCCATGCCATCACGCCCGACTATATCGCCGCCGGAAAGGGACGCCTCTGTCTCGACTATCATATCGGCCGCTGCTCGGGTCCCTGTGTTGGCAAGGTCAGCGAGGAGGAGTATGGCCGCAACATCGAGCGCATAAAGCAAATCCTGCGCGGCGACCTCGCCGAACTGCTCGACCGTCTGCGCGCCGAAATGGAGTCGCTGTCGCTGGAGCTTCGCTTTGAAGAAGCGCAGCGGGTTAAGGAGATATACGACAAGGTGTTGCGCTACACTGCCAAAAGCGTTATCGTCAGCCAGACGGTCGACGCGGTCGACGTGTTTGGCGTCGACGACGACGGCGGCGGACGCGATGTCTACATCAATTATATGCACGTGCGCCGCGGTGCCGTGGTGCGCAGCGTCACCCTCGAATACAAGCGCAGCATGGACGAGACAGTGCCGCAGCTGCTCAGCTATGCCATAAATGAAATAGCCACATCCATGGAGGTGGCCTTTAAAGAGATCGTGGTGCAGGAGATCCCCGACGTGGAGATGGACGGCGTCACGTTCACCGTCCCGCAGCGCGGCGACAAGGCCAAGCTGCTCGAGGTGTCGCAGCGCAACGCACGGCAGCACCGCGTCGACGCCCTCAAGCATCTCGAACGCCACAACCCGGAGCAACGCACGCAGAAACTGCTCGAGCGCATGCAGGCCGATTTCCGGCTCAACGTGCTGCCGCGGCATATCGAGTGTTTCGATAACTCAAACATCCAGGGCACGAATCCCGTGGCCTCGTGCGTGGTGTTCCGCGACGGCAAGCCGAGCAAGAAGGACTATCGCCATTTCAACATCAAAACCGTTGTCGGTCCCGACGATTTCGCCTCTATGAAGGAGGTGCTCACGCGCCGCTACACGCGCCTGCAGGCGGAGGGCGAAAGCCTTCCGCAGCTCGTGGTGGTCGACGGCGGCAAGGGGCAGCTCAGCGCGGCCGTCGAAGCCCTCGACGCCATGGGCCTCCGCGGCGTCATTGCCGTGGCGGGCATCGCGAAGCGACTCGAGGAGATCTACTTCCCCGGCGACAGCATCCCGCTCTATATCGACAAGAATTCCGAGACTCTCCGCGTTGTGCAGCACATGCGCGACGAGGCCCACCGCTTCGGCATCACGCATCACCGCAACCGCCGCTCCAAATCGCAGACCGTGTCGATGCTCGACTCGGTGCCCGGCATCGGGCCCAAGACGCGCGACGCGCTCATAACGCATTTCCGCAGCCTCAAGCGCGTGCGCGAGGCCGATCTTGATGCCATAGCCGGCGTCATAGGCCCGTCGAAGGCCTCGATAGTCTACAACGCTCTTCACGCCGACGGCACGCCGGATGATGAAAATGCCCCGAACAATTAATCGAATCTATTGTTAATCAGTAAATGACGCAAAAATGAAAACAATCTCTACCCGGCTTTTTGCAATCGCCGCTCTCCTGTTCGCAACATCGTTCGCGGCTTCGGCTCAGTTCAATCTCGGCCGTGTGATACAAGGTGCTGTAAAGACCACTAAGGCTTTGACACTCAGCGATAAAGATTTGGCCGAATATGCCTCGCAGGCTGTGGCTCAGATGGATAAGACCAACACGGTGCTCCCCGAGGACAGCCCCTACACGCAGCGTCTGCGCCGCCTCACCGTCGGGCTTAAGGAAGCCGACGGTATTCCCTTGAATTTCAAGGTGTATCAGACGTCGGAGGTTAACGCTTTCGCATGCCCCGACGGCAGTGTGCGCGTCTACACCGGCATCATGGATCTGCTCGACGACAACGAATTGCTCGGCGTGATAGGCCACGAGATCGGCCATGTGATGAAGCATCACTCGCGCAAGGCCATGAAAAACGAATTGCTTCAGGGTGCTTTGGCCGACGCCATCGCCTCGGCCGACGGCCGCCTTGCCGCACTCACCGACTCGCAGCTCGGCGAGCTCGGACGTGCTTTCGGCAGCGCCAAATATTCGCGCAAACAGGAGTCGGAGGCCGACAATTGCGGCTATGATTTCCTCGTCGACAACGGCCGCAACCCCTGGGGCATGGTCATGGCCTTCGAAAAGATGCAGGCGCTTGAATCACAGGGCGGTTCGTCGCAGACATATCTTCAGAAGATGTTCTCCGACCATCCTGACACAGCCGCCCGCATCAAGAAGATGAAAAAGCGCTGCGAGAAGGACGGCTACACACGTCCGTAAACCGGCGCTATTTCGTGCGTTTTCCGCAGTCCGGGCAGAGTCCTTTGACCAGCAGCTCTGAGCTCTCGGCAGTGAAGCCCGTCGGCAGTTCGACCGACGGCACGGCTATCTGCTCAAAACAGAAGGTGCGCCGGCAAACGGTGCAATAGAAGTGAATGTGGCGGTCGGCGGGCGTGCAGTGCCCGTTGCCGTGGCACAGCTCATAATGCTGCATGCCATCGCCGCTCTCAACCACATGTACCAGCCCTTTGGCCGCAAACAGCGTGAGCACGCGGAACACGCTCGAACGGTCGACCGTCGGCAGCAGTTCGTCAAAATCGGTCACCGCGACGGGCGAGGTGGCGCCCATGATGGCGCGTAGCACCAGCACTCGGTTTGGGGTAGGGCGCACGCCGTGCGAGGCGAGGATCTCCGTTTCGCGGTTGCCCGCAGCCTGATTTTTTGCGTCTGTCAGCTCTTTCATTGCCATAAGTTGAAATGATGATACATGATGCGCATGGCATTGGCCACGGCTAAAAGCGCCACGCCGACATCGGCAAACACTGCGGCCCACAGCGAGGCATATCCCAATGCGCCGAGCGTGAGTATGATAATCTTGATGGCGATGGCGCCGACGATGTTCTGCATCACTATCTTGCGGTTGTAGCGCCCGATGCTTACGGCAGCGGCCACGCTCGACGGGCGGTCGTTGCGTATCACCACGTCGGCACTTTCGATGGCGGCGTCCGATCCGGCGCCCATCGCTATGCCCACGGTGCTGACGGCCAGCACCGGCGCATCGTTGAATCCGTCGCCCACAAACGCCGTGTGATGCTCGCCCGAGGCGTCGCGCCGCTCTATCCATTCCGCTTTGTCGGCGGGCATCATGCCGCCGCATGCTGTGGTTATGCCGAGCTGCCGAGCTGTCTCGGCGGTGATCTCCGGCTTGTCGCCCGATAGGAGCGCTATCTCTTTTATGCCAAGCTTGCGCAGCTCGCCGACGGCACTGACGGCGTCGGGTTTCAGCGTGTCGCTCAGGAATATGGCGCCGATATATCGTCCGTCGGCGGCACAGGCCACGAGGGTGTGCGCGTCGCTGTCGAGATGCTGCGGATAGCGGATGCCGTTTTTCGTGAGCAGCCGCAGGTTGCCCGCAAGTATTCTCCGGCCTCCTACTGTCGCCTCGGCGCCGAGTCCGGGATATTCTTTCATCCCCTCGGCCGGCGCGATATTCCCGATGCGTCCTGCGGCATATTCCGTCACGGCTGCCGCCACGGGG
>URWH01000009.1 GCA_900551515.1 uncultured Porphyromonadaceae bacterium | reverse complement strand
CCTCTTTGGTATTGTTATATAATGCCGGGGGCGATTATACGTAGCCTTTTATGATGCCGCGCTTTGAGTTGCGGACAAACATGATGATTTCGTCGCGTTCTTTAGTTGCGGGCAACTCGGCCTCGATACGTTCGACGGCATCGGAGTTGTTGTAACCCGAAAGATAGAGATAGCGGTAGATATCCTGGATTTCACGGATAGTGTCGTTGGAGAAACCGCGGCGACGGAGACCGATGGAGTTGACACCGGCATAAGCGATAGGCTCGCGAGCGGCTTTGACGTAAGGCGGGATGTCCTTATTGACAAGAGCGCCGCCCTGAATCATCACATGCGGACCGATGTGGCAGAACTGATGGATGAGCGTACCGCCGCCAATGACAGCGAAATTATCGACAATCACCTCGCCGGCAATCTGAGTGGCGTTGGAGATGATCACATTGTCGCCAACCACACTATCGTGAGCCACATGGCTGTAGGCCATGATGAGGCAGTTGTTGCCAACGACGGTTTTGCCTTTCGAAGCAGTGCCTCGGTTGATGGTCACACACTCACGGATGGTGGTGTTGTCGCCGATGATAGCCAGCGTTTCCTCTCCGCAGAATTTAAGATCCTGAGGGATGCCGCTGATCACGGCGCCGGGGAAAATCGTGCAGTTTTTGCCAATGCGTGCACCTTCCATGATGGTCACGTTGCTGCCGATGCGTGTACCCTCACCTATCTCGACATTCTGCTCGATGGTGACGAAGGGATCAATGACAACGCTGGGATGAATTTTAGCAGCGGGATGGATGTATGCCAAGGGTTGTTTCATATCGTAATTGCAAGGGGTTATTTGTTTTTAATAATCTGAGCCATGAATTCGCATTCCGAAACTACTTTCTCACCGACGAAAGCGTAGCCTTTCATCATGGCGCAACCGCGGCGGAGTTCGGTCATAAACGACACATGGAAAATGAGAGTGTCGCCGGGGACCACTTTGTTACGGAATTTCACGTTGTCGATCTTCATGAAATATGTGGAATAGCGCTCCGGTTCATCGACAGTGCTGAGCACGAGCATACCGCCGGTCTGAGCCATAGCCTCGATCTGAAGCACGCCGGGCATGACGGGTTCCTGAGGGAAATGGCCCTGGAAGAACGGTTCGTTGGCAGTGATGTTTTTCACGCCGACGATGTAGTTGTCGCCACGTTCGATGATTTTGTCAACGAGGAGGAAGGGATAGCGGTGGGGAAGGAGCTCACGGATGCGGTTGTTGTCCATGATAGGCTGCTTGTTGGGGTCGTAGACCGGAGCCTGAACATCCTGACGCTTGATCTCCTTACGTATTTTCTTAGCGAATTTTGTGTTGATGGTGTGACCGGGACGTGTTGCGATCACTTTGCCCTTGAGCGGACGACCGATGAGAGCGAGATCGCCCATCACATCCATCAGTTTGTGACGAGCGGGTTCGTTGGCCCAGCGGAGCGGAGTGGCCTGGATGTAGCCGAATTCATCGACCTCCTTGTGAGGCACGTTCATCATGTCGGCAAGTTTGTCGAGCTGCGACTGCTCCATGGTCTGGTCGTAGATTACGACGGCATTCTCGAGATCGCCGCCTTTGATGAGGTTGGCCTTTACAAGCGGCTCAATCTCGCGGACGAAAACGAATGTGCGGCTTGAGGCAATATCCTTGTCGAAATTGTCGATTACGTCGAGCGAAGCGAACTGGTTGGGGATAACGGGGGAATCGAACTGAATCTTCACGTCGATGCTGAAATCATCATCGGGAAGCACGAGGATCGAAGCGCCCGTAGCATCGTCGCGCACTTCAAGTTTCTGCTTGACGATGTAGTAGTCTTTGTTTTCGTTTTGTGAAACGACGCCCACCGACTGGATCTTTTCGGAGATCTCGCGGGCACTGCCGTCGAGGATAGGCATTTCAGCGCCGTTGATGCGGATGAGCACGTTGTCGATACCGGCGGCATAGAGAGCGGCCATGGCGTGCTCGATGGTGCTGACGGATACTTCGCCGCGGGCAATCACTGTGCCACGTTCGGTGTGAATGACATTTTCAGCCAAGGCATCAATGACAGGCTCACCTTCGAGATCCGTGCGTTGAAACTTATAGCCGTGATTGTCGGGAGCGGGGAGAAATTCCGCTTCAATCACCATTCCGGTGTGCAGACCTTTGCCTTTTACCGAGAAAGGCGCATTAAGAGTGATCTGTTTCATTATCTGAACTTTTGATTATTTATTTTCCTTCATCTTGTTTTCAAGAGCCTCGACGCGCTTGATGAGATCAGGCAAGCGCTTGATGGAGACGGCCTGACGGCCGTAGGCTTTGAGATCCATTGCGGGCGAACCGAACAGACGTGCTCCGGGTTCGACACTTTTGGCTGTACCAGACTGTGCGGCAATTTGAGCACCGTCGCCCACGGTGATGTGTCCTGCGAGACCGACCTGGCCTCCGATCATGCACCAGCTGCCCACCTTAGTCGAGCCGGCGACACCGGCCTGCGAAGCCATAACGGTGTTGCTGCCCACGCGGCAATTGTGAGCTATCTGAATGAGGTTGTCGAGTTTCACGCCCTTTTCGATGCGCGTGCTGCCCATCATGGCGCGGTCGATGGTGGTGTTGGCACCGATCTCGACATTATCGGCGATGGCCACATTGCCAATCTGCGGAATTTTGTCGTAGCCTTCGGCTGTGGGAGCGAATCCGAAACCGTCGGCACCGATCACGACGCCTGAATGCAGGATGCAATTGTTGCCAATGGTGCATCCGTGATACACCTTCACTCCGGAATAGAGGATCGTGCCGTCGCCGATCGAACAGCCGTCGCCTACATAAACCTGCGGATATATCTTCACACCGCGGCCGAGCTTAACGCCCCGTCCGATATAGGCAAAAGCGCCGATGTAACTCTCATCGTCGACAACGACACCTTCGGCAATATGACACGGCTGCTCGATGCCTTTCACCTGCGGTGTGGTCATCTGCTGAACCGTGGTGAGCAGATGTGCGACAGTGGCATAGGGATCAGCCACACGGATAAGAGTGGTTGTGACAGGCTGTTCGGGCACGAAATCGTTGCTCACCAGCACAGCCGACGATCCGGTTGTGTAGATGTAATGAGTGTATTTAGGATTGGCAAGGAATGAAATAGCGCCGGGATGGCCCTCTTCAATTTTAGCTATAGTGTTTATTTTCACTTCTCCATCGCCTTCGACGATGCCATTGCACATCTGGGCGATCTGATTTACTGAAAACTCCATTATCAAGAAATAAATAGAATTAATATTAATTAGACTGCAAAGATGCGAATTTTTTCTGTATTTTCGGCCGTTTAATTGGCTAAAAGTGAAATTCCACGCTCATCCAAAGCAATTTTTCCGTCCTTAAGAAGATGGCCCACGGCCTGTTTGAAATCGCGCTTGCTGCATTGGAAAGCCTTTTTAATCTCTTCGGGGCTCGATTTGTCGGATAAGGGGAGCGCTCCGCCACTGATTGTCAGCTGTTCAAGGATAATATCGGCCAACTGTTCCGAGCGCAAGCGACCGGAAGCCGGAGGCGCCAGGCGCAAATCGATCTTGCCGTCGGGACGCAGGCGGTGTACCCAGGCGTCAATCACCATCCCCGGCTCGAGATTCATGAATGTTTCGTTGGTGTAGAGCATGCCGTAGTGGAGATTGTCGACGATGCACGACAGCCCTACAGGGGTCGTGCGCCACACGAGAGCGCGCACCTTGTCGGCCTTGCTGTAACGCGGGATCACATTGCCGATAAACTTCTCGATTTTAGCCGACGCCACCACACGCTTCGAGGCATCATCGAGATAGACGTAAACGGGATAGACACCGCCTTCGCGCATGCGCGCCCGCTGTTCGCGGAACGGCACCAGCAGATCCTTCATCAGTCCCCAGTCAAGAAACGCGCCGATGCGGTCAACGGCCTTCACCCTTAGAAACGCCACCTCACCTACTGTGGCAAAAGGATGCTCCGTCGTGGCGATGATCCGGTCCTCGGAATCGGTATAAACAAACACTTCCACCTCCTGCCCCGGCGTGAGAGTGCCTTCGATGTAACGTGCCGGCAGCAGTATCTCCGTGTTTCCTCCGTCGAGATACACTCCGAAATCAACCGTGCGGCTCACGGGGAGCGTGTTCCATTGTCCAATTTTCACCATGATCATTCAGAAATAATCGAGTTTTCGGTACGGCGAGCAGCAAACTGTTTGCCGAATCGACATCAAAGGTAAGAATAAAATGCTAAATTTGCATGCAAATCTGTAGCAATACCACCAAACACCAACCGATGCACAACATCATATTCAATTATTTCCCCTCGCTGAGCGACGAGCAGAAAGAGCAATTCGAGATGCTCGGCCCTCTCTACAGGGAATGGAACGAGAAGATCAACGTAGTGTCGCGCAAGGATATCGACAATATCTACGAGCACCACATCCTCCACTCGCTTTCGATAGCCAAGTTCATGACACCCGCCGACGGGACGCGCTTTCTCGACATGGGCACCGGCGGCGGCTTCCCCGGCCTCCCGCTGGCCATATTATGGCCGGAGTGCCGGTTTCACCTCATCGACCGCATAGGCAAGAAAATCAATGTGGCGCGTGCGATAGCCGAAGCCACCGGACTGGAGAACGTCACATTCCAGCATGGCGACATAGGCGAATGTCATGATAAATTCGACTTCACGGTGAGCCGCGCGGTGATGACGCTCGACAAGCTTGTGCCGCTGGTGAAACGCAACATTTCTCCCACCGACAACAACCGTTTGCCCAATGGATTGTTATGTCTGAAAGGGGGCGATCTGACCGAAGAGATCAAGGCCACGAAAAGGCCCGTGCTCGACGTCCCGCTCTCCGACTTCTTCACTGAAGAATATTTCACGACAAAACATCTCCTATACGTAGAGCTATGAATCTGCAATCATTTGAATTCAATCTATTCGGTGAAAAGACTTATGTGGTCTGGGACCCGGTGAGCCACGAAGGCGCGGTGATCGATCCGGGCATGTCGTCGGAAAGCGAACGGCGCACGTTCGCCGACTTTATCACCCGCAACGACATCCGCCTAAAATATCTGCTGTACACCCATCTGCATATCGACCACACATTCGGCCACGAATTCATCCGCGACACCTACGGGCTGGAGGCCATGGCGCATGCCGCCGACGCACCGCTGGGACAGGCCCGCGATGCACAGTCGCAGATGTTCCGCCTGCGCATGCCGGCGCCGCAGCCGCTGCGGATAAGCCGTCAGCTCGCCGACAACGAGGTGATACCTCTGGGCGACGAGACCCTGCATGTGATCTGTGTGCCGGGACATTCGGCCGGCTCCGTGGCATATTATTGTCCGGAATCGGGATTTGTGATCACGGGCGACGCACTGTTCCGCTCCGGCATCGGACGCACCGACCTGCCGGGTGGAGATCACAGGCAGCTCATCGACAGCATCCGCCGCCGGCTCTTCACATTGCCGCCCGAGACAAAAGTGTATCCCGGACATGGCGCCCCGACAACGATCGGCGAGGAAGAGCGCACAAATCCCTACGTCTGAGAGAGGATCAGCGAATAAAAAGATTGATATCGTCGGCTGATATTTCCGCCGGCCCAGAGCCGTACACGTAATGGAGCAGGCGCACAAGATGTGCCTTAGAGGCTTCGCACATAAGCCGTGAAGCCACCGGCATCTCCGGCGACATCGCATCGTTGCCGTGCTTATCAAGCGCTATCACCCCAAGAGATGCAAAGCGGGCGTTCTCCCCTTTCACTATAAGAGCCAGCGAATAGGCATAGAATAGATGAAGCGGCAGATCCGTCGGATCGTCGGACTGACAGCGCTGCTCCATGATGAGCTGCATGACATCGTCGTAGCGATTGAGATGGAAATAAGCCTCGCACACCATCAGGAGAAGAGTATCGTCAACCATGTTGATCAGCCCGGTGGCGGCAAGTTCGACCACGCCGCCATAGAGCTTGTTGTAGGACAGATCGGCACACCACTGCACAAGCATCTCAGAGGTACAATGACTGACAAACTTCATGAAATCGCGGTGAATATCGCGAGGGATCTCATCTGTGACATAGGTGAAGATGGTGTCGAAATAATCGCGGTCGGGCTCGGCGACGAGCGAGCGGTATTTGCGCATCAAGGCGAGGGCTTTGTCCTGATGACCGTCGTGAAATTCGAGGTGAGCGAAGAAATAGATCGTCGGGGCATCGTCGGGATCCTTTTTCATCAGATCGGAAACGATGGCACGCGATGCGTCGACATCGGTATTGTAGAGGGCATTGGCCCGTGACAGCAAAGCCTCGGTGGAATCCGGATCGATGGCGAGCGCGTATTCAATGGTTTCGAGCGCGGAATGAGGGTCGCCGAGGGCGTTATTCTGCAGATTGGCCAGATCGATCCAGAAGCGCAGGTTGAAAGGCTCCATCTCGGTAAGACGGACGGCATAGCCGAGAGCGCGCTGATAGTCGCGGGCGTCGAGAGCGTTACGGTAGAGCTCATGATAGACGGTGGTGGGGTACTGGCTCAGTTCGGCTATCTCCTTGCTGAATTTTTCAACGAGAGGCGCCTGTCCGCCGGAGTTGAGCATGTCGACGATATAAAGGATATCGCCATCCTCAAGCGACTGCTTGGGGACGCCGGCAAACAGAGCCTGATAACGGGCATTGTCGTCGGGCAGAGTGTCGAGGTCGGCGATACGGTTGCAGAGCCTGATCACCGACGAATCGGGGAGACGTTCGGCCGCACGTTCGGCAAGATCATCCTGCCCGAGATCGTGCATGTAGAGGGCTATGCGCTTGCGCATGTCGCGGCTGCGAGGGAAATAGCGTATGCCGGCGAGCAGAGCCTCAAGCCCTACATAGTCGTCGGGGATGCCGCGCGAATAGTCGTAGATATCGAGCAGGTCGTCCTTGCTGAACGACGACATGTCGGCACCCTTGCGGAGGGCGTCGACAAAATCATCATAGAGTTTTTTCAGTTCGTCGGGCTGCTCGTCGTCCATCTTATCACTTTTTCTGAGCCTTCTCCCAGCTATCCTTCAGCGCTATTGTGCGGTTGAAGATCAGATGCTCGGGAGTGGAATCCTTATCGGGGGTGAAATAGCCCACGCGCTGGAACTGGAAGTGTTCAAGCGGTTTGGCCGTCGAAGCGAGGAAGGGCTCCACTTTGATGCCTTCGACCACTTTGAGCGAGTCGGGGTTGAGCATCTCGCGGAAATCACGGTCGGGCTCAGCGGCGGGGTTTTCCACTTCGAAAAGGCGGTCGTAGAGACGGGCCGTAGCATCGACAGCGTGACGTGCCGACACCCAGTGGAGCGTGCCTTTCACCTTGCGCATGCTGCCGGGGAGGCCGCTGCGGGTGTCGGGGTCGTAGGTGCAGTAGATCTCTTCGATGTTGCCTTCGGCATCCTTATTCACGCCGGTGCATTTGATGATGTAGGCACCTTTCAGGCGCACTTCGCCGTCGGGGGCGAGGCGGAAGAACTTCTTGGGCGGATTTTCCATGAAGTCGTCGCGCTCGATATAGATCTCACGCGAGAACGGCATGGTGTGTGTGCCTGCTGTCGGATCTTCGGGGTTGTTTTCCATTTCGACCATCTCCTCCTTGTCGTCGGGATAGTTGGTGATGATCACCTTCACGGGATTCATCACGGCCATCACGCGCGTGGATATGGCGTTGAGATCCTCGCGCACGGCATGCTCAAGGAGCGATACGCTGTTGAGAGCCTCATATTTGGTGTAGCCGATCTTGTCGATGAAGTTGCGGATCGAGCGCGGAGTGAAACCGCGGCGGCGCATACCCGAGATGGTCGGCATGCGGGGATCGTCCCATCCTGCTACGAGCCCCTCCTTCACGAGCTGGAGAAGCTTGCGCTTGCTCATCACGGTGTAAGTGAGGTTGAGGCGGTTGAACTCGATCTGTCGGGGGCAGTAGGACTCGTCGGCAAGCTCTTTGACGAAATACTCATAGAGCGGGCGGTGAGGTACGAACTCAAGGGTGCATATCGAGTGGGTGACGCCTTCGAAATAGTCACTCTGGCCGTGGGCGAAGTCGTACATGGGGTAGACGTTCCACTTCGTGCCGGTGCGGTGATGCGGGTGCTTGATGATGCGGTACATGATCGGGTCGCGGAAGTGCATGTTGTCGCTTGCCATGTCGATCTTTGCGCGAAGCACGCGTGAGCCTTCGTCAAACTCGCCTTTGTTCATGCGTTCGAAAAGGTCGAGGTTTTCCTCAACAGAGCGGTTGCGGAACGGGCTCTCGGTGCCGGGCACTGTCGGCGTGCCTTTCTGCTGTGCTATCTGCTCCGAGGTCTGGTCGTCGACATAAGCCTTGCCCTCCTTGATCAGACGGATAGCCAGATCGTAGAGCCGGGGGAAGTAATCGCTTGCATAATACTCGCGGTCGCCCCAGTCGAAGCCGAGCCAGTGGATATCCTCGCGAATCGAGTCGACATATTCCACATCCTCCTTCACGGGGTTGGTGTCGTCGAAGCGCAGGTTGCATGTACCGCCGAATTTCTCAGCCACGCCGAAGTCCATGCAGATCGCTTTGGCGTGTCCGATATGTAGATAGCCGTTAGGTTCGGGCGGGAAACGAGTGTTGAGTCGTCCGCCGTTTTTACCGGCCTGAAGGTCATCCCACACAATCTGTTCAACAAAATTCAAGCCTTTCTTTTCTTGCGTTTCTTCTAATTCGTTTTCTGCCATAGCCTGTAACGGATATATAATTTATTATATGGTATTATTTTCAACTTGCAAAATTAGCCTTATTTTGCGAAACCACCAAGTTCACATTCCAAATCATTGTGCCGATTTATCGGATAAGGGCTAAAAACCGCGCTGAAGGCGCCGGCGGATGGGGAGTTACTAAATATCCGGCATACTATAATTGAACGACGTACAAAAAATTAAGGCTCCGGTCGTTGATTGACCAAGAGCCTTAATAAATGAGGTATGGACGCTCGCTTATTCAGCGGCAGCCTCTTCAGCAGCAGGAGCAGCGGCTTCTGCGGTAGCGGCTTCAGCTGCGGCAGCAGCTTCGGCTTCAGCTTTTGCGGCGGCGATTTCGGCTTTCTTCTTAGCTACGGCTTCAGCCTTAGCTGCGTTTTTAGCCTGTTCGTCGGCAAGACGCTGTTTTGCGGCGGCTTCCTTAGCGTTGGCTACAGTGCTGCGAACTGTTTCGACAGCAGCCTGTTTTTTCTGTTTCCAGGCCTCGAAACGACGCTGAGCTTCAGCTTCGTCGAAAGCGCCTTTTTTCACACCGCCCTGAAGATGCTTCATGAGAAGCACGCCTTCCTGTGAAAGAATGGTGCGAACTGTGTCAGTGGGCTGTGCGCCTACATTCACCCAATACAAAGCCCGTTCGAAATTCAAAGTTACTGTAGCAGGATTAGTGTTCGGATTATAGGAACCTATCCTTTCAATAAATTTACCATCTCGTGGTGCCCTGCTATCGGCGATTACAATGGGATAAAACGCATAGTTCTTACGACCATGACGCTGTAATCTGATTTTTGTTGCCATTAAATTAGTTAATTAAATTGGTTTTGTATTGTATAGCGGGTGCAAAGGTAGGGATTATTTTTCAATTGTGCAACCGCTTTTTCGAAATGAGCGCTAATTATTTGACGCCTTTTGTGCCCTTGGCGCCTTTGACGCCGCCGCCGAGCGAGAAGATGTTCTGGTCGTAGGAGCGCACTTTCATGTCGAGCTGACGTTGGCGCTTGAGTGCGAGCTTGACGAGGCGGTCCATCAGTTTATCGAAGGGTATGCCCGATGCTTCCCAGAGGTAAAACGAGAGCGAGCCGGGGATGGTGTTGATCTCGTTGACATAAATGCGGCCGTTGTCGGCGTCCATGATCACGTCGACGCGGCTCACGCCGTGGCACGAGAGCACGCGGAATGTCTCGCCGGCAAGGAAGCGGATGCGGTCGCTGACGTCCTGGGGGAGGTCGGCGGGGATGCGTTTCTGCGATGCCTGCATGCCCTTGGCGCCTTTGGTGCCGCCCATGTATTTGTCTTCATACGAGAGGATCTCGCCGCTCTTGATCGGCTCTTCGCAAACGGAGGTGATGTAATCGTCGCAATCGCCGAGCACCGAGCAGTTGACTTCGTGAAGGTTTTCGACCATGTGCTCCACGATGATGCGGGTCGAATACTGTTCGGCCGTGTCGATGCGCTCTTTGAGCTGGTCGCGGTCGGCGGCGCGGCCGATGCCGACGCTCGAGCCGAGGTTGGCCGGCTTCACGATCACGGGATAACCGAGGCGGCGTTCGATATCGTCGAGGATAGAGGTGCTGTCGGCAGCCCACTGGCCGTCGGTGAACCATACATAGTCGACCACCGGCACATTGCATGCCTGAAGAATCATCTTCATGGTGATCTTGTCCATGCCGTTGGCCGAAGCGAGCACGTTGCAGCCGGCATAAGGGATGCCTATGGCGTCGAGGACGCCTTCGAAGGTACCATCCTCGCCATACGAGCCGTGGAGCACGGGGATGGCCACGTCGAGGCGGGTCACCACTTCCGAGCCGAACATGCGGTGGCGGCATTCGTAGATGTTGAAATCGCCTTTTTCAGGGCGCATATACACCTTGCGGCATTTCGAGAGCAGCGCTGGGATATCGCGGTAGTTGGCCACGTCGAAGAGGGCATCGCCGGTGTACCACTGACCCTGTTTGGTGATGTAGACGGGCGTCACATCGTAGACCGAGCGGTCAATGGCACTCATGGCCTGCGAGGCCGAGATCACCGATATTTCATGTTCGGTGGAGCAACCGCCGAAAAACACTCCGATATTTGTTTTCATTTTCGTTGAATGTATTTTTTAGAGGATATATATCATTTGAATGTGTCGGGGAGATCGTTTTCGTAGAGCACGGTGTCGCCGGCGCGGACTATGGCGGCGAGACGGCGCTGGGCGTCGGCGAAGGTGGGAGCTTCGATCACCTCGATGCCGGAATTGCCGACGCTGCCTATCCCCTCCACTATCGCCTCGCGGTTGTATTCGCCGACCACGATGGCAATGTCGGCCGAGCGGGCGATACCGGCGCCGAAGTCGCGGTTGAGCTCATACTGGCGGTCGCCCAGCTCGATCATGCCGGGGGTGATGATGATGCGGCGTCCGCTGTCCATGGCGCGGAGCACGTCGAGAGCCATTGCCGAGCCGGAAGGGTTGGAGTTGAAGGCGTCGTCGATAATGGTTATTCCACCGGCCGTGCGCTTCATGCTCAGACGGTGCTCGACAGGCTCGATGCGCTCCACGGCGCGGCGTATACGGTCGGCGGGCACGCCCAGGCGGATGGCTATGATGACGGCGGCGAGGAGGTTTGACACGTTGCATTCGCCCACCAGGCGGGTGTGCAGGCGCATCTCAGTGCCGGGGCCTATGATGGTGAAGTCGGTGCCGTTGCGGCCGTAGGCTATGTCGGAGGCGTGGTAATCGGCATCGGCATCCTTGACGGCATAGCGGAGACATTCGACGTTGTCGACCTTGCGCAAGGCTATGGGAGCGAAATCGTTGTTGACTACGGCGAGGCCGTCTTCAGGGAGGGCGTCGACGAGCTCAAACTTTGTGGCCTGCACATTGTCGATGGTCTTGAACGATTCGAGGTGCTGCGGGCCGACGGCCGTGACGATGCCCATGTCGGGGTGCACGAGGTCGCAAATCTCTTTGATGTCGCCGCGTTGCTTGGCGCCCATCTCGCAGATGAACACTTCGGTGTAGGGTTTCATCATCTCGCGCACCGTGCGGATGACGCCGAGCGTGGTGTTGTAGCTGCCGGGGGTCATCAGCGTCTCGAAATGCTCCGAGAGGATGCGGTGGAGATAGTGTTTGGTGCTCGTCTTGCCATAGCTGCCGGTGATGCCCACCACCTTCAGGCCGGGCATCGAAGCGAGGATTGAAGCGGCCTCGTCGTAATAATGGCGGTTGATGCGGCGTTCGACGGGCGAGAGCAGGTGCACGGCGGCGAGCACCACCATGTGCGATGCGCAGTAGAGGCCGGTCAGCGCCACGGTTCCATAAAGGAATGCCGATTCGGCGCCGTTGCCGCCAAGGAAGCCCCACACGGAGGCGCCGGCTACGATGATCACCGACAGCACCAACATCACGGAGAAGATACGGCGCACGCGCGGCGTCCACACTATCGGTTTCTTATATTTCCTGTTGAAAAGCGTCAGAGCCGAGCCCGCGCCGAAGAGGGCCATGAGGATGAATCCCCAGACGGGAGCCGTGAAAGTGGCCAGCGAGCCGAAGAACACCAGCATGCCCACGATGCGGGGATAGGACGTGGAGTCGCCCGATGAACGGAGCCAGCGCATGTAGCGGTCGGGGCGGTAGGAGTTCTGCTGCATCATCATGATGACGCGGATATATTCGGCCACCATATTGGCCGCTGCCGCTGCGGCGGCTATCACACATATTATAATCAGAGCTGTTGACATTGTCGTGTTTAAGAATTATCAAGACTGGAGGAAACTGTTGAGCACAGCGGCAAACTGCACCGGATTGTCGAGGAAACTGTAGTGGCCGCAGCCGGGGAAGCTGACGAGACCGGCGCCGGGGACGAGGCGCTCGATGATGCGGGCATCGCGCATCGGCGTGGCGGTGTCGTTCTCGCCCCAGATGAGGAGTGTAGGCGCTTTGATCGATGGCATCACGAAGCGCAGATCTTCGTTGACACATCGGCTGAGAATGGCCCGCATGCGGGGCGTCGAGGAGGCGTAGTCCGACGAGCCGCGGCGGGCGCGGGCGGCTTCGATGCGCGCTTCGGCACGCTTGCGGCCGAGCAGCAGGCGCGTCAGATGCTTCATGGCTTTGAAGCTGTAGACCTTGAAATAATATTTCAGGCTGCGGCGCGGCTTCACGCCGGCGGCGTCGATGAGGATGAGCTTCGACACCTCGTTGCGCGAGGCGAAGAGTATGCCCACGCGGCCTCCGAAGGAGTGTCCGGCAAGCACTGGCGCTTTGAGGCCGAGGCGCCGGGCCATTTCCTCGATCAGACGAGTGTATTGCTCCACGCCCCACACTTCGGGAGGCTCAGGCGAGCTGCCGAAGCCGGGGAAATCGACACTGTAGACGGTGTGACTGCGTGCGGCCACGGCGGCTATCGACGCTACCGTAGTGTGATTGCAGCCCCAGCCGTGCATGAGTATCATGGGGTAGCCGGAGCCCGACACCTCATAATGCAATTCTACGCCATCAATATCAATAGTTTGCATCATTACGCGCTTTTTTAATGACATCGAAAGTATTTATCATATTGCTTATAGTCACACTTATCCGTGCAAAGTTAATCATAAAAGTTGACAATTGCTTTTTTTTTCACTACCTTTACACATATAATTATTGAATCCTCCAATCAACAATCAACCTACGCCATGACATCTGCCCTGATCATTCTTGCAGCCCTGTGCTGCCTTCTCATTATCGCCGTGCTTACCATGATGCGCAAAGCCTCGGCATCGGAAAGCGCCCGCGCGACGGCCGATTCGGCCCGTGCCGTTGCCGAAGAACGCAACAGTGCCCTCATCCGGCGCCTCGCCGACGCTGAAGCCGCCGCCGAAAAAGCGGCCGCCGCCACCCGCGACGCCGAGCAGCAGCTGGCCTCGGAGCACGATGAGCTCGTGAAATGCCGTGCCGAAGCCGACAATCTCAGGCAGCGCTTCGACGAGTTCAAGGCGCAGACCGAGGAGGCCAGAAAGACGGCCGAGCAGCAGCAGAAAGAGATGCTGCGGCAAAACGAGGACAGCTTCAAGGTGCTGGCCAACGACATCATGCGGCAGCACTCCACTGCCCTGCGCGAGCAGAACGAGCAGCGCATGGGCGAGATACTGAAGCCGCTGAAGGACGACATCGACCGCTTCCGCGAAGATGTGACCAAATGCTACAACACCGAAGCCCGCGAGCGCTTCTCGCTGCAGGAGAAGATCAAAGACCTCATCGAGGCCAACAACAGTATCGGGCGCGAGGCGCGCGAGCTGGCCACCGCCCTTCGCGGCAACTCCAAGAAGCAGGGCGACTGGGGCGAATTTGTCCTCGAGTCGATCCTCGAGCGCTCCGGCCTGCGCAAGGGCGAAGAGTTCACCGTGCAGGAGACGACGGCGCCCGACGGCAGCGTGCTGCGCGACGAGGCCGGCCGCATGCTGCGTCCAGACGTGGTTGTGCACTACCCCGACGGCCGCGCCATGGTCATCGACTCGAAAGTGTCGCTCACCGCATTCACCGACTATGTCAACGCCGAGGATCCCGAGCAGCAGGAAGCGCAGGGCAAGCTGCATCTGGCGTCGGTGGTGAAACATATCAACGAGCTGAGCGACAAGAGCTATCAGGACTATGTGGGTCGTGAGCGGCTCGATTTCGTGATGATGTTCATCCCCAACGAGGGGGCTTATTCGGCAGCCATGACGCTGGATCCGACGCTGTGGCAGAAAGCCTACGACAAGCGAGTGCTCATCGTGTCGCCGACGCAGCTCGTAGGGTCGTTGCGCCTCATCAGCCAGCTGTGGAGCCACGACCGCCAGACGCGCAACGCCATCGATATAGCCGAAAAATCAGGTCAGATGTATGATAAATTCGTAGGCTTCGTCACCGACATGGAACGCATCGAGAAGGGTCTGACGGCAGCCCGCACAGCCTACGACGGCGCCATGAACAAACTACGTGACGGACGCGGCAACCTCATCACACGTGCCGAAAATCTCCGGAAATTAGGCGTGAAGGCATCCAAACGTCTGCGCGAAGCCTCGTCGACCGACGAGGACTTAGAGCCGACCGAAGAATAACCCTTCAGCCGGCACCGCACAACGCGGTCGGCAGTTTGAAAATGATGGGGTTACAGCGAGGCGAAAAGCAATTTCCACTGCTCGAGGACATGATGCAGCTTCGCCATTTCCTCATCATTGAGTTTGCCCGAGCGCTCCACTTCACCGACTATCTTATCCAGCCGATCAAATTCATCGGGGTGTATGCCGTCGTCGGGGATATCGCTGCCTATCCAGCGCGAACAGAGTATGGCACCGATAGCGCCGATGCAAAAACTTTTCAATTCACGGCTATGCTCATCTGTTGACTCTATGGCATTAAGCATGGCTACGATATCAGCGCTATATTCGAGAACCATCGCGTTATTCCGGATTTCGGCTTTGCTCAAACTGTTTTCATTGCTGTAGTGTCCATGTTCATGAAAAAGTATAAAGACCACTCCGAATGAATAGGCACCGTTGACCATGAGGTCATAAACGTCATTCATCGGGAACTCGCAATGCAACTCCAGCATCTCACGATAAGAAAGATGCCCGTTTTTAAGCCGTGGCAGGAAATTCTCCACCGTAGAGAGTATATGGCCATCATCACTGTTAAGCACATTGCGCATATAGTTGAGCATCGCTTTTTCTTCTTTATTTATGCCGGGCATCGCCGACAGTTCGCCCGAAGAAATGATTTGGCGGAGTTGGTGTTTTTTATCCGGATTCTTAATTTCACATTGTTTGGCAATGATCTCTTTATCAATATGATTTAACGCATAATAGAGCATCAGCCAGAGGATCTGACAGAAAGCGGCCGAAAGTTCGACATGCGGATTGGTATCAGTGGGCACGTCAGAATGTGTATCGGCCAACTCGGCAACATCACCTGAGCGATCATTCCCAAATTGATGTGTGTATTTTACTTCGATATCCATTCCGTTTTTGACGTTGTCATTCACTAGATAGCCGCCATACTTCTTCAGATAATCATCAACGCTGTTGCTGAGGCGCATGATGGGGAGTTGTAATTTTTCGAGCATAAAGATAGGGTAAAAAAAAGGAGCGCCGGGGCGCTCCTTTTATATGGGAGTGGGGTTGGATTATCTTACGTAAACTTTGGTGACTTCGGTGCCCTGACGGCGGATGTAGATGCCGGGGGTGAGGTTGTCGCCGTTGACGCGGATGCCCTGGAGGTTGTAGTATTCAACGGGGGCGTTGGCATTGTCGTTGACGATATCCTCGATACCCTGAACGCCGTTTTCGTCAGCCACATATTTCACTTCGATCTTGGCGATACGTGATGCTGCGGCGGGAACGAATTCAACACTGTTGACGAGCGAATTAGCAGCGGCTGTCCATACTTTACCATTCAATGTGCCATCGGCAGGAGTGATGGCCCAGCTTGTAGCCCAGCTTGCGCTGCCAGTAATCTGTGAGAAAGTAACGGATTCGATGCGGTAGCCATCTTCAATGAGGAATACGGAAATCTCATTGTTTTTGTAAGCACGGATATTGTTGTCGCTTTTTTCACTCCACCATCTCGGATCATTGGTTCCCTCAGAACCCTTATTGACAGTAAGCGCTACAGGACCGTTTGTAAACACGGCATCGGTGAGCACATTAGTTGTAACCTTATCATCGGCCGTGGCGCTAACAGAGCTTTCGGTGAGCGATGCGGCATTGCCGGTCGTGGTGAAATCAAACATTGCGGTTTCCTCACCGGCCACTTTAAGAGTATAGCTTGCGGTAGCGACATCGGAGTCAAGCATGCCTTCTTTTACGGCAATAGCGTTGATCTTGACATTTTCAGAGAAGACGAGAGCGCCGTCGTAAACCTGCGAAGACGTGGTGGGTGTTTCGTTATCAAAAGCAATGTAGATAGTGGCGCCTTCAGTTGCGCAAGTGATAGTGATTTCATCACCGGCATTGAGAGCTGTTCCTGATACAGGATTGAATACGGGAGTTGCGACGGTTTCCATCACTGTGCCGCCTTCGAAACGGATAGGAGTGATCTGCAATGTAGAGTTGTAGCAGCTTACGAAACCATATACGGTGAAACCTTCGCCTTCGGGAACGGTGTTACCGGTAGTTCCGTCGGGAAGAGTGATAGCGTTGGGATAATAGGTAGCATTGCTGAATGTGTTGTAGATCGTGATGCTGCCTGTTTCGTCGGTGGCAGTGTAGTTGTTTGCATCAGCAGCAGCCACGATGTTCACACCGGTGATTTTCACGTAGGTGTTGAGGATATCGTTGCTGAGTTCCTCGATAGCGAGTTCTTGCGGTTCGACAGCTGTGCCGGCAGATTTCTCACCGACAGCCGAGGGAATTATTTCGGGTAGTCCGGCCTGAAGCTTGTATGAACCGGTCATGAAACGGATCTGATCGCCATTCTGCGCAGCGAGATCGGTAACAGCCTGGACATTTCCTGAGTTGTAGGAAAGGATATAGTCTGTGCCATCAGTGAGATAGAGGTTGCGGCCACACTGATAAATGGCTGTAAGCGGAGTGTTGATCTTTGTTGCCTCAGTGTTAGCTACTGCAATAAACTCTGCAATATTCACTACCAAATTGGGCTTAAGAGTCTTTGTTGTAACAGAACTCATTTTGCCACCGGATTCAGCGACAGCTTTTACGGTTGTTATAGCTGAAATAGCGAACGGAGCATCATATTTTGTCGACGACACAGTCGGTTCAGTAACACCGTCAGTGGTATAATAAATGTTAGCTCCATCTTCCTGGCTCAAGCTAACCAAATTGTTTTCGCCAAGCGTGATTATAGGAGCCGCAACAGCATCGGCATCTAATACACCATAGTAGTCAATCTGAAGGAGTCCGACTACACCGTTGTTTGTGGTTTTAGGCATTTCAAATGCCAACTGATAATATTTTCCGGCAACAGGATCAGATACAGTAAAATCGTATGTACAAGTGCTGGTCGGTGTTGCTGATGAACTTGTCTTTGTAAGAGCAAGGAAATCTGTAAAATCAGTAACCGAACCTACTTCTGTAGGATTTGTCATAGAAGCATCATCAGCCATGAGTAGCTTTATAGATGTGATTTTGTCGGTCACACCGGTCTGGAAACGAGCGAGAGTGATGGTTACTTTATTTACCGCTGCGCTAATTGCAAAATCCGTTGTTACTGTTGCGGTATAACCTGCCGCTGCAGCATTTTTGTTACCACAACGAATGTTCTTCCATCCATTATTATTGGAACTGAATCCATAGGTTGACCAGGTTTGAGTATTGTCAGAAGAATTAACAAGAGCCGCTGACACACTGGTAGTGTACTGGTTTGTTTTGTTTACAGTACTTTGATTTTCTTTCGTCGTGGTAATAGACACCACCGGATCCTGCGCGAAGGCAGAAGAGAAAGAGAGTAATGTAGTTAATAGAAGTAAAAGTTTCCTCATAAGAATGTAATTAAGTGGTTTAAGACGATGCAAAGTTACACATTATGCAAAAGAAAAAAGTTTAATTATTGTAACATTTTCAAGACACTTTCATAAAATCGAATCAATAATTATTCAATTTGGCCAAATTTAACAACATTTAACCCATTTGGCATCGCCAAAAGCATAAACCGACGACAAATTGGTTAAATATTGCAAAAGCGAACGAGGCTATTCGCCCGCAAACGTAGCGGAGGCGGCGCGCAGCGATTCGGGCCGGCCGATGTCGAACCAGCGATAGTGCGCCGACGGCATAAAAACCTGTAAATCAGACGTGCGGCAGGCATCGACGTAGAACGGAGTGATCGAAAACACCTCCCCGCTGCGGCTCCCGTAATCGTAGAGCAGCGGGAAGAGCGTCGGACTCACGATGTGGACGCCGCCAAAGGCGAGCGGCACAAGGCCGGTGACGTCACATCCGGCGGGGCGCACTTCGTCCGTGGTCATATTTTTCCAGCCCTGCATCCGTCCGGAAGCATCGAAAAGCAGGCGGCGCGACGACGACCGGTCGGCCACAAGCAATGTTGCGTCGGCGCCCGTGGCTTCGTGGGACGAGATCATAGCCGAGATGGGGAAATCGCTCACTATGTCGGCATTGTGAAGCAGCACCGGCTCGTCGGCGCCGAGCAGCGGCATCGCCTTCAGCAGGCCGCCGCCGGTGTCGAGCAAGAGGTCGCGCTCGTCGCTCACGCGTATATCGACGCCGAAATTGCCGTTGTCGCGCAGAAAACTGATGATCTTGTCAGGGAAATGATGCACATTCACCACCATTTCCGTGATGCCGGCAGCCTTAAGACGCTCAATGACACGCTGCAACGCCGGCTTGCCGCCCACATCCATCAGCGCCTTGGGGAGAGTGTCGGTGAGCGGACGCAGACGCGTGCCCAGACCTGCGGCAAATATCATGGCTTTCATGGGCGGATGCTGCTGACAGGTTGAAACACTTCTTCTATCCCCTGCTCGCGATGCACGAGCCTGACTCGCACGCCATAGCGCTCCGAGAGATGTCGCGCCATGTGCTCGGCACCGTAGACCGACCGATGACGGCCGCCGGTACAGCCGAAGCACACCATCAGATCGGTGAATCCGCGGCGCATGTAGCACTCCACCGAGGGGTCGACGAGCGCGTAGCAATGTTCGAGAAAAGGCTGTATCTCACCCCGTTGCTTAAGGAACTCGATCACGGGGCGGTCGCGGCCGGTGAGCGGTTTATACTGCTCGTAGCGGCCCGGATTGTGCATGCCGCGGCAGTCGAAAACGAATCCGCCGCCGTTGCCGCTCGCATCCTCCGGCATCCCCTTCTTATAAGAAAAGCTCATCACCGTGACCGTGAGGCCGTCGGCATCGCCACGGGCAGCGAAGCGAGGCAGAGAAGTCATCGTGCGAAGCACTTCGGCAAGATAGGGCACGAAGCCGTCGGGCAGGCGTTCGAGCGACTCGCGGAGATTGGCGATAGCCTGCGGTATGGTGGTAAGGAACTGCGCCTTATGCTCTACGA
>URWH01000008.1 GCA_900551515.1 uncultured Porphyromonadaceae bacterium | reverse complement strand
GTGCGGCCGCAAAGATGATGCAGAGGATGCCGATGATGGCTGAGCGGAGAATGCCGGGGGATGCCTGTAGGATGGTACGGACTGTCGTTTTCATGCGGCAAAATTACAAAACACGTTGTCAATGAACCAAAAGCGGAAGCATTTGTTATAAAATCGTAACACACTTTAATATCACGCACATCATCATTAATACTCCTCGGCCATGACACGCAACACATATGTTTTCATTTCACTTCTGGTGCTCATAGCAACGATGGGCGCATGTTCTTCGACCCCTTTTGACGAACTGCCCACGCCCATCTCCTCAATGATTTCGGAATATTTCCCTTTCGGTGAGATAGAGAGCTATACTATTGATGAAGAGAGCGGCAACTCGACGGTGCAGATCAAGAAGGGGGCGCGGCTGAGCTTCGACTCCGACTATCGGTGGATCGACGTTGACGGCCGCGGACAGACGCTGCCGCAGCAGTTTCTTTACGATCAGCTCTCGCCGACGCTGTATGACTATATCGAATCGATTGAGCATCAGACAAAAGTCTACCGTGTGAGGCGAACGGCCGCCACGGTGTTGGTCAATTTCAGCGATTCTGATCTTGAATACGACATAGTGACGCAGACAATCACCTATCCTGCAGCGCACTATTGATGTCGCCGCAGCGGGAGAAGCGCATCGATGATTTCAACAGCGGAAAGTCGAGGCGCAAGATCGCGTCCTGCTCCATTGTTGCGCTGGCCTCGCTCTGAATCACGTTCATCGTGGCATCGTACCACACGAGATCGTAGTGATTGCGGAACATCGTTGGCCGGAGATGTCCCTTGCGCATGCCGGTGTTCCACTGCGAGGCGCCCGTGGTCGCACCGTCAAGATATATGATGTCGAATCCGCCGTTGTTGTCGTCGACAATGGCAATGTTGTATTCGCCGCCGAGACGGCAGTAGCGTTGGTCGTTGTCGCGGTCGAGATATGTCCAGATTCCCTGCGGGGCGTTGCGGTCAGGCTCTGAAAGAGTTTCCAGCAGCGAATCGGCAGTCCATGGGGTGGCCAGCAACGCCGAGTAGTCGGCCACCGTTTCAGTGACGATGAGATCTACCGAGGCCCTGCCGCGGGATATTACGGCGAAACTGCCTGATGCTGAGGATGGCACGGAACTGATAGTTTTCAGATCTTTGTCGCCGGCGAGCACAGTGGCTTCGCCTGAGCGGCAGTCTATTTCTACGGCGAGTGAATTGTCGCAGCGCAGCGTTTCGATGTCGTCAGACAATACATGGCGGCTGATTGTCGAAGTGGCATTGGCGGCGGGGCTGACCCGCTGGATCACGAGCTCTACTCCCCGTTGCTCGGATACTGCATCGCGGCCTGTGTCCGCAACGGGAGAAAGCATGGCGCGGTAATAGGGCACCGAAGGGTCGCCGGTAAGATTCCAGGCAATGCCGTAGGCCGATTTCATATCGGCGTTTTTGCGTCCTTCAGGCGCGCATGTGCCTCTGATTTCCAGCGATTTCGACAGACAGGGGCTTTCCGCCAGCGGGATCATGACCATGGTGTCGGGCAGGTTGCAGCAACTGTCGTGATAGATGCGTTCGGGTGTTGTGGCGCCGGCGCAAACGGCAGTGACAATCAGCGCGATGGCCGGAATCAGTTTTGAGATGACATTCATGACGGCATGATTTTGGATAACAGTAGGGCGACGGCGTCGACAAACTCGTCGCGCGGCATGTCGTAGGGAAGCCAGTTGATCGGTATGCCCCTGCGCTCCATGCCCCGGAACCATGTCATCTGCCGTTTGGCAAACTGATGGATGGCAATCTCGAGGGCGTAAATCATCTCCTGCCGCGTCATGGCGCCGGTGAGGTAGAGGGTTACGAATTTGTATTCGAGGCCATAGTATATGAGATCGTCGGGCGCGATGCCTGAATCGAGCAGACCTTTCACCTCGTCGATCATGCCGCTGTCGATGCGCTGCCGCAGGCGTGCCGAGATGCGGTCGCGGCGGCTCTGGCGGTCGATATCGACGCCTACAACCACCGCATCATTCCGCGGGTGGGGCTTTGCGGCCTCGGCCAGATGAGGGTTGGCTTCGTAGAATGTGGCTATCTCGATGGCTCTTACAGCGCGTTGCGCCGTGTCGACGTCGGTGACGTTGTGTAGCTTTTTCATCGAGGCGAGGATCGCCGTGAGCTCTTCGAGCGTTTTGCCTGCGAGCGACCTCCGCAGATCGGGATTTTCGGGCACGGGCGGAAGCGAGATACCTTTAAGAATAGATTCGACGTAAAGGCCTGTGCCGCCGCAGAGTAAGGGCAGCCGTCCGCGGCTGTTGATGCCTTTGATGGCCGCTTCGGCGTCGCGGAGATATTCAAAGAGATTGTATTTGTAGCCTGCCGGCGCGATGTCGATCATGTGGACAGGCACGTCGTCGCCATATTCTTCCATGTCTTTTCCGGTGCCGAGGTCCATGCCGCGGTAGATCTGGCGGGAGTCGGCGCTGACAATCTCAGCTCCGAACCGGCGTGCGCAGTCGACGGCTCTCGATGTTTTGCCGGAAGCTGTAGGGCCGGTGATGACAAGTAGTGACACGGTGAAAAAATGTGTGATGAAATGGTTTAACGAATGTCAGGATCCGACGCCGTTGATGTATTTGCGCCAGAAATATCTCAGGGCGTGGAAGGGCGTATCCTGATTGTTGTCGGAAATGTAGAGCCAGTGGGGATCGTCGTAGTCGATATCCCAGCTGTGGATGTCGCATATGCGGAAGGTCGGGCGGTAGTTTTTGATCTTGTAGCGCCGATGTCCTTTGGAGTCATAGGTCTTCCAGGCCATTGCTATCGTGTGGAGACGGATGACCTCCGCCGACATCAGCGGGGCGAGGCGGTGGGTGTTGATCATGGTGGCCATTTCGTTGAGCGTAAGCCATCGGCAGGTGGGGAAGCGTTTCTCCAGCTGCTCTTTCTGTGCGTCGTCAAGAAAGCAGAGATAGTGGAGTATGTTGCAGTCGGCGTTACCGACGAGGTTGGCATACATGAACCGTATGTCGGGGTTGCTGACGCCGGAATAGTTGGAGAAATATTGTTCGGCCTGTTGCTGCGTGAGCTTTTCTACGCGCCTGATGTAGATGCTCAGCGGGGTGTCGGATTTGTCGTCGAGCGATATGCGCTTGTCGGTGTCGGTTTCCGGCGGGCATACACCGATATAGTTGTCCCAGATGACGATGCAACGGACGAGAGTGTAGGCGCCGTGGCGCTCAAGGCTTCCCTCGATGTTTTGCTTATAGTAGCCCCAGATGGCGATATAACGCACGCCGAGGTAGATGGCGGCGAAGATCCACAGGAGCAGCGGGATGATGAAGAAGACGAATTTGTCTGGCAGGCTGAGATCGGTGTTGACGTAAAGCAGAGCGTAATAAGACCAGCCTACTACTGTCGGAACGGCGGAGATCCATAAGAGCATGCCAACCTGATGCATTCCCACCTGCGTGTAGATCATGCCGAGAAAGCCACGTTCGGCCGGAGTGCCGTTACGCCGCTGGCAGTCGCGGCAGAAACTGCCGTGATGCCGATGAAGGTACGTGATGCCGGCAATGATTGTGGCGATGGGCGACGTGATAAGAACGCAAATGAAAGGGATGTCGCGGTTGATCTTAGACATATCGAAGAGCCGTTCGGCAAGCGATGTGTTGTAGAGGAAGTTGACCATTATCATCACCAGACCGGTCCAGAAGAGCACTCGTGTGACAACGAACGGCAGGATGTAGCACGACGGGATGCGGAGCTCGCGGTTGCGGCGGATGCGGTAGAAGAGCAGCGCCATGAAACCGAAGGCTATGAAGGGCAGAAAGAGCGGTTTGACCCAGAGCGACAGAATCACGAGCAGGGTGATGGCTCCGCTGCCTTCAAGCCAGTTGATCCATAGCCTGAATATGCCCCATCCATAGTCTAAGATTCGTTGCTTCATCGGTAAGTGATTCTGATGTGGCTGAGTGAGGTTTGGTTACATGTTGGTTTCGAGGAAACTGAGCATGCGGGCATAGACAACCTGACGGGAGTTGCAGCCGTTTATCGAATGGTTCATGTTGGGGAACAATACCACATCGGCCCATCTGCCGGCGGCTTCGGCTTCAGCGGAATACTGCATGGTGTTGAACATGTGGACGTTGTCGTCGGCCGTGCCGGTCATGATCAGTAGCGGACAGCGGCGGTTGCGGATATAGGTCATTGTCGAGGCCTGTTTATAGCCGTCGGGGTTTTGCTGGGGCGTGAGCATATAACGCTCGGCATAGACGGTGTCGTAGTAGCGCCAGTCGGTGACGGGAGCCACGGCGACGGCTGCGGCGTAGGGTGCGTCGGTCTGCGACGAAGCCATTATCGATTCATAGCCGCCGTAGCTCCAACCGTAGATGGCTATGCGCTGCGGGTCGGCGTAGGGGAGCGCTGCGGCATAGCGGGCGGCTGCTATCTGGTCGATGGATTCGTAATGGCCGAGCTGCTTGTAGACAACATCGGAGAAGGCGCGTCCGCGTCCGCCGGTGCCGCGTCCGTCAACGCACACCACAAGATAGCCTGCGCGGGCAAAATAGTTCTCGGCACCGATGCTCCAGCGGTCGAGCACTTCCTGCGAGCCGGGGCCGCTGTACTGTGTCATGATGACGGGGTAGCGGCGTGAGGAGTCAAACCCTGATGGCTTGATCATGAAGCCGTTGAGTGTGTAGCCGTCGCTCTGCATGGTGAAGAATTCGGGCTTCGGGGCTGATGCCCAGTTGGCGGCATAGGCTTTGTTGTCGACGAGCGTGCGCACTTCTTTGCCCGATGCCGTGCGGAGGGTGTAGACGGGCGCTGTGGCGGCATTGTTGTAGTTGAGCACGAAATAGTCCATCGACGGGCTCCAGCATGATGCGGAGGCTGTGCCTTTTTCGGGCGAGAGCATCGTCACGCGGCCTTTGGCATCGATGCGGCACACTGTGCGGTTGACGGGACCCGTAGAGTCCGACCGGAAATAATGGCATCCGCTGGCGGCGTCGTAGCCGTAGTAGGCGTCAACGTCGAAGTCGCCCGATGTGATCTGGCGCTGAAGCGTGCCGTTGTAGCTATATGCATAAAGATGCTGAAATCCTGTGCGGCAGGAGCTTACCACGAAGAAGTCGGGAAGGAAGCGGATATCTTCATAGGTCTGCGGATCGAGCCATGCATTCCATTGTTCGACGAGAACCGAGCGTACGGTGGTAGAGCGCGGGTTGACGCTGTAGAGCTCCATGCGGGTCTGGTCGCGGTTGAGCGTCGTCACCATAAGGCGGTCGGGCGTCGGGCCGTACTGGATGCGCGGGATATATTCGGTCTGAGTGCCGGGAAGGGCTATCTGCTTGGTCTTACGTGTTTCCACATCATAGGAGTGGACGGTCACTTTGGAGTTGGGCTGTCCGGCAACGGGATATTTGTAGGAGAACTCGCCGGGATAGAGGGCATACTGCTGCTGACGGTCGCATGAGCCTTCGTAGAGCTGAAAGGCGAATGTGGGCACGTCGCTTTCGTCGTATCGGAGAAAGCAGAGGGTGAGATTGTCAGGGGCCCACGTCATGGAGCATGTGGTGGTGAATTCTTCCTCGTAGGTCCAGTCGGGGACGCCGTTGATGACGGCGTTTTTCTTGCCGTCCTTTGTCACGGCGACTTCCGAGCCGTAGTCGAGTTTCTTTATGTAGATGTTGTTGTCGGCAACAAAAGCAACCATTCGTCCGTCGGGTGAGAAGAGGGGCGACTGCTGGCGGGGATGCTCGGTGGAAAGCGGCTTGAGGAGCCGACTGCGGATTTCGTAGACATAATATGCGGCGTCGGTCGAGCGGCGGTAGATGCTGCGGCTGTCGGTCCAGACGAGGATCTTCGAGCCGTCGGGGCTCATCGTGAAGCCTTCGATGCTCCCGAGGGTCGTTTCGCGTGTGTGACCCAGGTCGAGCACTTTTTCAATCTCTTTGCCCGACTTGATGTCGTGGCGCTCGACGGCTTTTGCGTCGGCCGAAAGGGTGAGGTATGTCGCGGCGTTCTTGTCAAACTGCCAGGGCTCGGGACTGTCGGGAAGTCGTTCGTCGCCCACGTATCGTTCGATTTCGGGATAGTCGCTGACTGACAGTGATTTTGCCGATGCCGTTGCGGCTGCGGATAGTGTCAGTAATGCTGATATGATGCAAACTTTGATGTTCATACCTATTAAAATCCGTATTTGAGGTGAAATGTTTGGTCGGGTAATGAAATGTTGAATTGATAATGATCGCAATCAGAAGAGTGACAACTGCTTATCGTCGTCGCGTGTGGTGCGCCGTGCCGGAGGCTCTTTGTAGCCGAAATCTTCTTCAACTTCGGGATCCTTCTTCACGGGCATCGGGTCGGGAGCGATGAACCAGTCGGTGCTGTCCATGAGTTCGTCGATTGCCGATATCTTGACGGTGCCGTTTTCGGGGGCCGGGGCAGCCGGTTCGGTGTCGGCGGCGGGTGTCTCTGCAGGGTTTTTAGGCTGCTGTTCGGCGGCAGCCGGCTGGCTGACAGTGGTTTCAGCCTCCTGACGGTCCGGCTTATGGCCGTGTTTGTTCTTAGGCTTGCGGCCGGGACGCTTTTTGAGCGGGGCGTCGGTGGCGTTGAGCAATTCGGTGAGGCGTTTCACTTCGTCGCGCAGCGATTGCTCTGTCTCTGAGGCTGTTTCGGTGCTCTGCTGCGTTGAGTTGCGGAGCGCTTCGAGCTCTTCTGTGAGCGCATCACGTGCTTTGACGGCTTCTGCGAGCTTGGCGTTGAGCGATCTTGTCTCAGCGGCGAGCTGGCTGTTTTTTGCCGAGAGGTCGCTGATCTTTTTGTCCTTACGCTCTTTCACTTCCTCAAACATCTTGATGCGCTCTTCAATCTCGGCGATGGCTTTTTGCTGTTCGTCGGATGTTTTGTCGGTATCTGCTTCCTCGCGCAGGTCGCTGATAGTGCGGTTGAGTGCGGCAATTTCAGCCTCGGCTTTTTTCTTCTCGTCGCAGAGGCCGTTGATGCGGTCCTGCAGACGCACGTTTTCTTCGGCTATCCGCTGCAGGTCGGCTTCGGAGTTGCTGTCGGCGGAAGCGCGTACGTTGGCCACACGGAGCTTGTTGAGCATGCTGCGATTTTCGAGCTGCATCTGTTCGCGCTCGGCTTCGAGCTTGCTCACCTGGTTTTCGAGGTCGTTGACACGCTCTTTCAGCGCGCGTTTCTGGCGGGCGGCGCTCAGCTGGGCGCTTTGAAATTCCTCGCGCTGCTGCTTGAGTGAGTGATATTCCGATTTCAGACGGTCGATGTCGCCTGTCATCTTGCGTTTTTCTTCTTCCCAGAGGAGCTCGCCGCGGCGGCGTGCGTTGTCTGTCTCCAGCTGTAGTTTGTCTTTGAGCGATTTGTCGATGCGCTCGAGCAGATATGCGCGCTGCGACTCGACACTGAGGCACTGGCGCACGAAGTCGGGCTGCGATGCGTTGAAAAGCTCGATTACGGCGTCGAACACTTCGCCCGGCAGCTCGGCCGATGGCGGAAGCGGCATTTCGGCCGCCGGCGCTGAGGTCTCTGCGGCGGGTACCGACGGGCTGACGGGCTCATCCTTACGGCTTTTTGCCGGCGTTTCGCGTTTGGGGCTCTCGTCGAAATTGTCGTCGAGTGTGTCATCGAGTTCGTCATCGTACTCGTCGGGAAACCCCAGTGCTTTTTTGAAAGATGACAGTATGGACATTGTGATATATTATGTTTCGGAGTTGATATTGGAGTTCTGACTGTAGCCCGGTTTTGCAACAACGCCCTGGCCTTTCTTGCCGTCGATGCCGATAGCGAGCGGCGCGTCGAAGGTGACCACTCTGACGGCTTCCGACTCGTAGCTGGCCGGCATCGCATTGAGGTAGTCGAATGAGCAGTAGCCATGTCCGGCGCCGGAGTCGATGGTGAAATAGCCGACGCCAAACGATGTGAGGTTCTGGAAGAAATGCGTGCCTTGGCTCGGCTCTATGCGGTAGTTGCCCAGAGCCGACTCTACGATGAGGCGGGCGTTGGCTATCTGGGGCCATTTGACGGGAATGCCGAGCGCGGGATCGCTCGAGCCCCAGCGGCCGGGGCCGATGAGGATATACTGGATGCCGCGGGCGGTGAGGTCGCGGTTGATCTTTTCTATCTCGCGGGATGTGAGTGAGTTGTTTGACGATGAGAAGTGCTCGGGACGGACGTAAACGATCGTTTTCACGCCTTCGATCGATCCGTGGCCCAGGGCTGTGTCGCTGCGGAGGATGAGATCGTCGTCGCTGAGCGCCAGAAGATGCTCGTCGACAAGGTCCTTGCGGTCGACTATCGGCCTGATCTGCAGCCAGTAGATGCGGCCTTTCGATTCGCTGTTGCTGTGATCGAGCATGCCGGCAAATTCAATCTCCACAGGGCGGCTCATCTCGTGTTGGCCGTTGGTGAGCATGAAGTCGACGGCTTTGGCCAGGGGGAACACGTCGTGCTTGAGGATATTGTTGAAGGTGACCACACGGCGTCCTTCACCGAGGTCGTTGTCGCGTAGCACGTTGTCGCGGAAATCGAATGTCGACACCATGTAGCGCAGCGATCCGGAGGCGGCGATGTCCTGCACCGATTTTTTCACGATGTTGAAGCCGTCGTCGACGCGGAAGGTTTCGGGCGAGCTCATGTCGAGGGCATACATTCGCGTCTGCGTGTCGCGGAGCGCGAGTGACAGCTCCGATGTCTGGAGCGCGCAGTCGGGGTGGCGCGGCGAGAAGCGGAGGCTGATGCCGCCGTCCACGATGTATTTGCCAAGACCTACGGCCACTTCGGCCACGCCGTCTTCGGCCTGTTCACGTCCGATGGGATAATAGTTGAGCGAACGCCCTACGCCGGAGAACGAGGGGTAGAACAGCGATTCGTGCTGCTCGCCCACCACCTCCTGGATGATGACGGCCATCTTTTCCTGGTCGATGACGTTGGATGTGGCGGTCATGTAGGCTTTGCTGTCGGCGTAGAACACTGATGCATAGACGCTTTTGATGGCATCGCTGATCATCCGGAGCATGGCCTGCTTGTCGGGGACGTTGGGAATCATGTATGTAGAATAGATTCCGGCAAACGGCTGATAGTGTGAGTCTTCGAGCAGGCTGGAGCTGCGGATGGCCAGCGGTTTGTCGACCACCTCAAAGAGCGCGATGAAATCGTCGGTGAGGCGGGCCGGAAGGCGTGCTTCCAGAAACCGCTTGAGTATCTCGGAATCGTCGGCATTGCTCAGCGCCACGGGATAGAGGTTGTTGGCGGCCATGAACTCGTCGAAGATGTCGGTGCAGAGCACAACGGTGCGCGGGATTGAGATAGTGACGCCGTTGAAGTTGTCACATATCGGGTTGCGTTTGATGATCTGGTCAATGAAGGCAAGGCCGCGTCCTTTGCCGCCGAGCGAACCTTGCCCGATGCGGGCGAAGTTGGAGTAGTGGTCGAAGCGGTCTTTGCGGAACACGGCCACGACGCCACGGTTTTTCATCTTGCGGTATTTCACGATGAGGTCGAAAAATAGCTTTCTGACGGCGGGAACCTCGTCGAGAGTGTAGAAGCGGTGGCCTTTGATCACGTCGGCGATAGGGAACAGCGCGCGTGAATAGAGCCAGCGCGATATGTCGTTTGACGAAGCGTGATGCAGAAGCGCGGTGCCGGGGATGTCGAAGATGTGGTATTGCAGATCTTTGAGCGAGCGGATGCGGATTTCCTTGCCGGTTTCGGGATCGGTCATCACGAAGTCGCCGAAGCTGAACTGCTCGGCAATGGCGGCACTGAGGTCAACGGGCAGCTTTTTGGAATTTTTGTCAAGGAACACGCATCGCAGCTCTTCGGCTCTGGCGCGGTTTTCGGCTTCGGACGATTCGATGATGATGGGAAGGTAGGGGTTGTCCTTCCTCAACTCCTCGGCCAGCGCGAATCCGGCTTTCTGATCCTTACGGCCTTCATGCTTGAAGGATACGTCGCTGATCACGCCGAGCAGGTTGCGGCCATAACGCTCGTAGAGATCGAGCGCTTCTTCATAGTCGCGGGCCAGCATCACTTTTGGACGGCCGCGCATGCGGAGCATCTGTTCATGCTCGTTGAGGGCTTCGGTGGATGACTCAAACGACTGCTTGAGAAGATTTTTGTAGATGTGTGGGAGCACGGAGGAATAGAACCGCACGGAGTCCTCCACCACGAGTATCATCTGAACGCCCACCTCGTTGATGTCTTTGTCGGCGTTGAGCTTGTCCTCAAGCAGTTTGATGATGGCAAGCAGAAGATCTACGTTGCCGAGCCAGCTGAACACGTAGTCGATGCCGGTGAAGTCTTCATTGGCCAGACGGCGCGACACCTCTTTGGAGAAGGGCGTCAGCACCACGATGGGCAGGTTGGGCTTCTCCTCTTTGATGGCGCGCGCACCGCTGAAGGTTTCGCTGATATCCATGCCGGGCATCATGATCACGAGTCCGAAATGTTTCTCGCGGATTTTCTCCATGGCTTGCTCAACGGTGCTCACTTGCGTCACTCGGGGCGGCGAACTGAGGTTGAGGGCCACGTATTCAAAATAGAGCTGTTCTTCAATGCGGCCGTCCTCCTCCATCATGAATGCATCGTAGGGTGAGGCGACAAGAAGCACGTTGAAGATTCTCCGCTGCATCAGATCCTGAAACGCAGTGTCTTTGAGATATAGCTGGCTGAGGGCGTCTTCGTTCATGACTTTGTGTAAATAACTAACAAAGGTACATAATTTTATTGAACCGGACGCATCTTATAGGGTAAACTGTCGAAAAATTCTGTGGCAAAGAGGTGAAATATCTCGGAAAAATGGTGTGAGAGTGATGACTGAGGCGCAAAATGCATATCACCCCCGCAAAACTGATCGCGGAGGTGATTGTGAGGTATATGCGGCTTTGCCGCGGATTATTCCATCGCCGTGATGAAGCGCTCGGCGTCGAGGGCGGCGCGGCATCCGCTGCCGGCGGCTGTGATGGCCTGGCGGTAGTTGGGGTCGGCGACATCGCCGGCGGCAAATACGCCCGTCACGTTGGTGGCGGTAGAGTGACCCGAAGTGACGATGTAGCCTTGCTCGTCGAGGTCGATTATTCCCTTGAAAATGTCGGTGTTGGGCTTGTGGCCGATAGCGAGGAAAAAGCCGTCGATGGCGAGGTCGAAATGCTGCTCGGTCTCGGTGCCTTTGTTTTCAACGAGGTGAGCGCCTTCGAGGAATTCTTCGCCGTAAAGGCCGGCGGTGTTGGTGTTGAAAAGCACGGAGATGTTGGGCTTGTCGAGCACACGGCGCTGCATCACTTTCGATGCGCGCAGATAGTCTTTGCGCACGATCATAAACACCTCTGCGGCTATGTTGCTGAGATACAGCGCTTCTTCGCATGCGGTGTCGCCGCCGCCCACAACCGCCACACGTTTCTTGCGGTAAAAAAAGCCGTCGCATGTGGCGCATGCCGATACGCCGAGACCCATGTATTTCTGTTCGTCGGGCAAGCCGAGGAAGCGTGCCGTGGCTCCTGTGGAGATGATCACCGTGTCGGCTTCAATTTCGGAGCCGTCGTCGGCCGTGGCTTTCAGCGGGCGCGATGTGAAATCAACTTTCGTGATGATGCCCGGACGCACGTCGGCGCCGAAGCGGATTGCCTGGCGGCGAATGTCCTCCATGAGCTGCGTGCCTGTGGTGCCGTCGGGATAGCCGGGGAAGTTTTCAACTTCGGTGGTGATGGTGAGCTGGCCGCCCGGCTGATGGCCTTCGAAAAGTACGGGCTGCAGGTTGGCGCGTGAGGTGTAGAGTGCTGCGGTGTATCCGGCCGGTCCGGAGCCTATGATAAGGCATTTTGTTTTGATCTGTGTCATTGATTATGAGGCTTTAAAGTGTTTGCATGAGTGTGTGGGGGAGTGTCTGTGATCAGCGCAGGTCCACTATTTCGGCCCCCGGATAGCTTGCTTTGGGGAAGCGGAAGGTGGTGACTGGAAGATGTTGACCTGTCGTGAGCGATGATATTTTGATGGTGGCGCTCTGTCCCGAAGCCATCTTAAGCGATATTTCCGTGGGCATGCCGGTCGATGTGCTGATTGTTACGGTGGCCGAGCGGATGTCGCTTTTCGAAGATTTGGCCGTCAGCGATATCTTTTTCGTGGCGCCGGCCGCCGACAGCGTTTTGGCGTTGTAGTTCTGCCGGAATGAGTTGATGATGACAAACGGGTTGACCTGCTGGAGCTCGTCGGCTGTAGGCTCGGTGATGTTGACTTCGTTGTCGGCTTTCACGTACACCCACTGGGTGGTGCCGTCATACCATATGGTCATGTCGCCCGATGTCATGACGAATTTGTCGCCCGCAAGCGTGAGCGTTCCGGATGCGGTGCCGGTGCCGGAGCCGGGTGATGATAGCGAGTAAGAGGCTTTTATGGATTTTGCCGTGCGTATTTTCTGCGCAGCCTTGTCGAGAACCGACGCCGCATTGTCGGCTGCGAAAGCCGGAATGGCGGCTGCCACGACGAGCAGCAGTGTAAGGAGTGTCTTGCTTTTCATATCAGAGATATAACATTGAGTTGACGGGGATGGTTTGGATGTGTGGTCATTCAACCATCCGTTCGAAAGAATACATGTCAATAAGCACCGAACGCGGTTTGCCGGCTCCGGTGCTCGGTCCGAGCACGCCGGCATTGACGAGCTGGTCGATGATCTTGCCGGCTCGCGGATAGCCGATGTTGAATTTTCGCTGTAGCAGCGAAGCAGAGCCCATGCCGGCGTCGATGATGGCGCGTCCGGCGTCGGCGAAGAGCGGGTCGCGGTCGCCGACAGCTCCGCTGACATCGCCATTGGCTGCGCCCGACGGCATATCGGGGAGCTCGTAGGCGGTCGGATAGCCTATCTGGTCGGAGATGGAGTGGCAGATGGCCTCGACTTCATCGGTGTCGATAAAGGCACACTGCACACGGTCAATCACGCCGTCGCGTGATATGAGCATGTCGCCTCGGCCAATAAGCTGTTCGGCTCCGGGGCGGTCGAGGATGGTGCGTGAGTCATTCATCTGTGTCACGCGGAAAGCCATTCGGCCGGGGAAGTTGGCCTTTATGGTGCCGGTGATGACGTTGACGCTCGGACGCTGCGTGGCGAGTATCATGTGGATGCCCACGGCTCTCGCTTTTGCGGCGATACGCGATATCGGGCTTTCGATCTCTTTGCCGGCGGTGAGGATGAGGTCGGCGAATTCGTCGATAATCACCACGATGTAAGGGAGATAGCGGTGACCTTTTTCGGGGTTCAGACGGCGGGAGATGAATTTCTGATTGTATTCCTTGATTCCGCGCATGCCGGCCTGCGACAGCAGGGCATAGCGGTTGTCCATCTCGAGGCAAAGGGAGTTGAGCGTGGCCACAACTTTTGTCGGATCGGTGATGATGGCGCTCTCCTCGTCGGGCAGTTTGGCGAGATAGTGGTGCTCGATGCATTTGTAGAGGCTGAATTCGACCATCTTCGGGTCGACGAGCACGAATTTCAGCTCGGCAGGATGCTTCTTATAGAGCAGCGACGCTATGATAGTGTTGAGTCCTACCGACTTACCCATGCCGGTGGCGCCGGCCACGAGGAGGTGGGGCATCTTGGCGAGATCGCACACAAACACATCGTTTTCAATCGTCAGACCCAGAGCCATCGGCAGCGCGGCAGTCGACTCATGGTAGGCTTTCGAGGAGAGGATGGCGCGAATACCGACTGTCTGCGGCTTTTTGTTGGGCACTTCCATGCCTATCGTGCCCTTGCCGGGCATCGGGGCGATGATTCGGATGCCGATGGCCGAAAGGCTCAAGGCCATATCGTCGCCCAGGTGTTTGATTGTGGCTATGCGTGTACCCTTCTGTGGCACAATCTCATAAAGCGTGATCGTGGGGCCGACGGTGGCTTTGATGCTCTCGATTTTGATGCCGTAGGAATCGAGGGTGCTGATGATGCGGTTGTTGTTTTCTTCCTGCTCTTCCTCGCTGAGCGTGTAGGCGTTTTCGCGATGATGCAGCAGGTCGATCGACGGGAAGCGGTAGCGGCTCAGTTCGGCCGTCGGATCGTATGCTTCGATGTCGACGTTGTCGGCTTCCTCGATCTCGGTTTTTTGAATCTCGACATCAGCTACGGCGGGTCGCTCGGCTTTTTCGGCAGTGTCGGCAGTGTCGTCGGTAGCGGCCGGTGTCTCTATATCGGCGAGATCGGGCATTACGAAAGGAGGCACCTCGGGCTTTGCCGGCTCGGGCTTTTCTGTGGCCTGGTCGGCATGCTGGGGAGCGGGCTTTTCCGTATTGTGGGTTTCGGGAGTGGTGTAAACCGGTATGGCGGACGGTGTGGCTGTAGCAGCGGCCGGCTGTGGCTGCTGACTGAAGGCTTCGGCCGCGGGCGCAGCCTCGGCGGTAGGTTCCTTTGCGGCCGGTGTGCTTGCGGTCTCGGCTTTATCACGGGCTGTGGCGGCGCGGACGGCGGCCATGGACGAGCGGTAGCGTTCGGAAAGCATATGCCGCTGTCCGGAGATGACGGCGCGCAAATGCCGCAGGCCGTTGCGCAGCGGCGAGGCGAAGATGAGCACAAGCGCCACAGCCATCAGTATGCTCAAAGCTCCGGCGCCCCACACCGAGGCGTTGGTGATCAGCATCTCGTTGAGATAGTAGCCGTGCTCTCCGCCCCAGAACTCAGGACTGACAGTGTTGAAGGTGACGAATCCGAGTATGATCGAAACGGCTATGGCCGACACGAGCGATTTGAAGGTGAGCTGCCAGAATTTAAACCGGTGGAGCTTGACGAGCGAAATGCCGAGCGCCGCGATATAGAACACTATGATGAATCCGCCGAGGCCGAACCAGCGGTAGATCAGCAGATGCGAGAGCATGGCGCCTACCCATCCGGTGGCGTTTTCGGCATCCTGCGGGTGGGCGGCGATCTCGCCTGCCGTGCTGTTCTGCACCAGGCTCTGGTCGGCCGCGCCGGTTGAAAGATAGGAGATGGACGCCACGAGCATATATCCGGCAAGCAGTATCAGCACCACGCCGAAGAATATGCGCAGACGTCCGTCGGCAAAGAAACGCGAAAGGGTCACGACGGTCTTATGCTTGTCGAGGTCGATGGTGTCGGCATCGGGTGTGTCGCTTTCACTGCCGGACCCGGATGTGCGGGGAGTTGACGCGCGCCGGCGCGTCGGCTCGGTCTGCTCCTTGGGAGCTTCCTCAGCCGCCGTACCGGCATAGTTTCTGCCGGCAGGTTCGGCTGCCGGTGTGTGTTCCTGCAGCGAAACCGGACTTCCGGCGCTGTAGCTTATTGTAGGCCGGCTGCCCGTGGTGGTATTGCGTTTGATCTTGTCGTCGCTCATGCGCAGCTCCGACAGATCGTAATCTCCGGGTGTAATTTCAAAAGAATCCATTGTCATTTGGGAAAGAGGTGGATGATATTGGTAAAGGAGAGATGTGTGATGACTGATTTTCTTACAGGCGCCGCAGGCCGGCTATGGTTTCAATCGGGTCGGCCGACTTGAAGATGTAGTTGCCCGACACGAGTATGTCGGCGCCCGCTCTGACAACGTCGGCGCCGGTTTCGAGGTTGATGCCGCCGTCCACTTCGATTTTCGCTTTCGACCCTGTGCGGTCGATGAGGCTGCGCAGACGGGCCACTTTTTCAACCGCTCCCGGGATGAACGACTGGCCTCCGAATCCCGGATTGACCGACATGATGAGCACAAGGTCGACATCGGTGATCACATCTTCGAGCATGCACACCGGGGTGGCCGGATTGAGCGAGACGCCGGCTTTCATGCCCGCTTCGTGGATGTGGCTCACCACGCGGTGAAGGTGGGTGCAGGCTTCCTGATGGACGGTCATGATGTCGGAGCCGCAGTCGCGAACCTGACCGACGTAACGGTCGGGGTCGACGATCATCAGGTGCACGTCGAGCGGCTTGTCGGTGAGCTTGCGCATATATTTCATCACGGGAAAGCCGAACGAGATGTTGGGGACGAACACGCCGTCCATGACGTCGACGTGCAGCATGTCGGCTTCGGAGCGGTTGAGCATCTCCATGTCCCTGTCGAGTGCTCCGAGATTGGCCGAAAGGAGCGAAGGTGATATGATGGTCATAGCGTTTGTGATTTTTTTCGTGGTTTGAAGGCGTTGTAAAGAATGAATATCACGCACAGGATGCCGATGGCCAGGCCTGCGTAGGTGAGGTATTGGTTGTAGTATTCAACTTGCTGATAGAGCTGTTCGCGCGTCACAAGTGTGCCGAGCCAGTAGCCAAGAGCGGCCAGCACGGAGTTCCACACGAAAGCTCCCAGCCCGGTGTAGATGACGAATTTGCCGAGATTCATGCGCGACAGGCCTGCCGGTATCGAGATGAGCTGCCTGACGGCGGGGATGAGACGGCCTATGAAGGTCGATATGGCGCCGTGACGGTCGAAATAGCGTTCGGCTTTGTCAACTTTCGCTCTGTCAATCAGGCACGCATGCCCCACCCGCGAGTCGGCGAAACGGTAGACTATCGGACGGCCTATCCACACCGACAGCCCGTAGTTGATCAGTGCGCCCACAATGGCGCCGGCCGTGGCGATGACAAGCACAAGTGTGATGCTCACTTCGTGCGACGTGCAGGCAAGATATGCGGCAGGCGGTACGATCACTTCCGACGGAAACGGTATGAATGAGCTTTCTACGGTCATCAGCGTGAACACCAGTAGATACACCGTCATGGCGTCGGCCGACAGGAAGTGCTTGATAATCATTTCCGGATCAAAGAAAATGCCGCCCAGTATCATCGAGTCAATCATTGGTCAGTTCGTTTTGTTTGCTGTAAGCAAAGTTAAGGCTTTTTTTTCAATAATGCGATATTCCGCGGCTATAGAGATGAAATCAATATCAAACCGCCGCGCAAAGTCGCGTGAAGTCGCGCATGCAGCCGGCATAAATGGTGTCACACAATGCCTTCGGCTTGAAACATCGTGCTGTAAAAGGCGGCTTTTTTATCCAGTGCCATAGGGTAGGCGCGGCTCGTCGACGGCATGCGGTAGATGTTGAGCCGGCGGCCGTCGTAAAGACACGTTATGCACTGCCCCATCTTCGGAACAGGAGTGCCGGTAAGAGAGGCGATGACACCGGCCGCTTTCTCGCCGGTGGTCGCAATGGCATGG
The DNA here is from genome assembly GCA_900551515.1 of uncultured Porphyromonadaceae bacterium. Next base: position 3,914 of record URWH01000008.1, on the reverse strand, counting down.
CAGTAAGGCATCTTAGACAGAAGCGCTTTCAGGTCCACGGGACTGACGATCTCAAGAAATTTGTCGGAGGCGTTGTCTTTGAGCCGCCTCACTTCGGCGCCTGTGTCGTTAAGGGCAATGCCCTTGTCGCTGAGCATCTGCTTGATGGCGGGAAGCATGAACTGACCGGTGGCGCTGTCGATGAAATAATCGCGCGAGCGGTGGAATATCAGCCCCATGATGCGCCAGAAATCGTTGATCTTGTTGGGGTAGTAAAAGTCCATGCTCCATCTCACCGGCTTCGGCGGGAATGTGCCCATGATCAGGATTTTCGCATCGGCGGGGATGAACGGTTCCCACGGGTGTTTTTCAATAGGGGAGGGTTGGTCGGTCATGATAAAATAATGAAAGTGGCCGGATTGTGTTCCGGCCACTGATATGTTGCTGAATGCTGTTGTCTGTTTCAGATCAGCCTTTTACACGGCTGATGTAAGAACCGTCGCGGGTGTCCACTTCGATCATGTCGCCTTCGTTGACAAACAGGGGCACGCGGATTTCGGCACCGGTCTCAAGTGTGGCGGGTTTGAGAGTGTTTGTGGCGGTATCGCCTTTCAGACCGGGCTCAGTGTAGGTGATCTTGAGGATGGTCTTGATGGGCATCTCGGCATAGAGGACGGTGTCCGACGAAGCATCGGTGACAACTTCCACGGTGTCGCCTTCTTTCATGAAGGGGGCGCCGGTCACGAGCTCTTTGTTGATGGGTATCTGCTCGAATGTCTCGTTGTTCATGAAGATATCGTCACCTCCGTCGGCGTAGAGATACTGGAAGGGACGGCGTTCAACACGCACGTCTTCGAGCTTTTCACCGATATTGAAGCGGCGTTCGAGCACGCGGCCGTCGACTACGTCTTTGAGCTTTGTGCGCATGAATGTGTTGCCTTTGCCGGGCTTTACGTGGAGGAATTCCACGCAGAAGTACAGACGGCCGTCCATGCGGATGCATGTGCCGTTTTTGATGTCTTGAGCGTTGATCATAAGTTTCTTTACGTGATTATTTTGACCGCAAAATTACAAAAAATATATTGATTTTGCCGTCATAGGGCCGAAAATTATTTTCGTGCATTGTAATGCGCTGTCACTCAGGATTGTATTCGATGACGGAGATCGACCCGGTCATTGCGCCGTAGGCATTGAAGGCAAGGGAATCGAGCTCGTCTTCGCCGGCACGCACAATGACAGGCGCTATCCAGCTCACCCACTGGCTGATGGTGTCGGTGCAGTAGCGGTTGTGCGCTATGCCGCCGGTGAGGATTATGGCGTCGACTTTGCCGCGCAGAGCCACGGCGCGTTCGCCTATCACTTTGGCGATGTCGTAGAGCATGGACCGGAGCACTGTGCTGTAAGGCTCCTCGCCTTGGGATGCGCGCTGTGCGATGTCGGCCACGTCGGTTGTCCCCAGCAGAGCCGCGAGGCCGCCTTTTCCGTTGAGCTTCTGCTTCATCTCACGCAGGGTGTAGCGGCCGCTGTAGCACATCTCCACGAGCTGATCGGCCGGAATGGTGCCTGCCCGCTCGGGACTGAACGGGCCGTCGCCGTTGAGTGCGTTGTTGACATCGATCACTCGCCCGTTGCAATGGGCGCCGATGGAAATACCGCCGCCGAGATGCACGAGGATGAGGTTCATGTCCTCATACTGACGCCCCTGCGACCAGGCATAGCGCCGGGCCACGGCTTTGGTGTTGAGGGCATGAAACACCGAGCGGCGCCGGATTTCCGGTATGCCTGTCAGGCGGGCCTCGGGCATCATCTCGTCGACCACTTCGGGATCGGCGATGAAGGCTTTGCATCCGGCTTCGCGCGATATGTGGCGGGCTATGAGCGCTCCGAGGTTGCAGGCGTGTTCGAGATCGGCGTTGCGCAGATCGTCGACGATTCTGTCGGTCACTTCATAAACGCCTGAGGGCGTGGGTTTCAGCAATCCTCCGCGCGCTATCACCACATCGAAGTCTGTTGGTATGCCGTTTTCGGCAAGCGCCTGACGGGTGGCCTCGATGCGCATAGGCAGCTGGTCGAACACATGTGAATAATGGCTCAGCTCGCCGGCCGGATGCTGGCGTGTCGATTTCCATATTAGTTCGCGGTCGTTGTAGACTGCCCATTTGGTGGAGGTGGAGCCGGGATTGATGACAAGGATTTTCATGGTGTAGGGTCTATGACTGTGACATGCATGCGAGGGCGAGGCTGTAGAACTTCGACTCGGCCGTGTCGGCACGCGACGGTATCACTATCGGGGCATTGGCGCCGCAGATGATGCCTGCCATCGTGGCGCGTCCGAAAAGCGAGATGCTTTTGTAGAATGTGTTGGCGGCCACGAGGTCGGGGAAGATGAGCAGGTCGGCGTCGCCGTTGACAGCCGACTGGATGTGCTTGATTTGAGCGCTGTGCAGATCGCAGGCCGATTTCACGTCCATCGGTCCGCCTACGATGGCTTCGCCATAGCGTCCGTCGGCGGCCATCTTCATCAGCTGCTCATAATATAATGTGTTGGCGAATTTCGGATTGATTTTTTCGGTGAAGTGGATCAGCGCCACGTGCGGCCTGTCGATGCCGAGATTGTGGAGCAGAGCAACGTCGTAGGTGATCATGGCGTCGAGCTGACGGAGGTCGGGGAGGGGTATCACGGCCGCGTCGGAGAAGAAGAGCAGTTTGTGGTAGGCGGGGATCTGGGCGGCCGTGATGTGGGTGAGCACACGTCCTTCCTCAAGCAGCCCGTGCTCTTTGTTGAGCACGGCGTGCAGCAGGTTGTCGGTGTTTATCGCTCCTTTCATCACCACATCGCAGCGGCCTTCGCGCACTTCCGCCACGGCTATCCGCGCGGCATTGTCGGGGCTGTCGGCAATGATTATTGATACTCCCGGATCGCCCGACGCCGCAAGGCGTGAGGCCCAGTCGGATGGCTGATCGAGCACGAGCGTGAATCGGGCAAGATCCATCTGGAGGCATCGGTCCACTACCTGCATGGTGTGGATGTCGGACGGACATACTACGGCCACACGTTTTTTCGGCCGCAAGAGTTGGAGCTGCTGCTTGAGTTCCTCGAACGAGTGAAGTGCTTCTGCCATGATTTCAGTTATGAGATTTTTCGCAAATATCTGCAATTATCGCATCAGGTGCAAATAATAATTTGTTAATATAGATTAAACAAACCGACTTTTACAGATGTTTTAAAGGCATATTTAGATTACTGACGGCTTAGACCTGTGGCAAAGTGACAAAAATCAGCGACATAAAATCAATGTTGACGGCGTGGGCCGCCAGAATGGCGCAATGGCGCAAGGAGCACATCGCCGACACGCCGTTTATGTTCATTGTGGTGGTCGTTGTCGGTCTTATGTCTGGCGCGTGCGCCTATCTGCTCAAACATATGGTGGCGTGGGTTTCGCATCTGCTCACTTCCGGACTCAATGCCGCCGGATGCAACTGGATCCTGCTGCTGATACCGATTGGCGGTCTGGTGCTTACGGGGCTGGTCACGCGCTATGTGATGCGCATGAAGCTGTCGCACGGCGTCAGGCTGCTGCGACAGCAGTTGCGCCGCCACGACTACCGCATATCGCCTGCCCGCATCCCTTATCCCATGCTTGCGAGCACTATAACGCTTGGCGCCGGCGGCTCGGCGGGCAGTGAGGGTCCTATCGCGTGTACGGGTGCCGCTATCGGCGGCAATATGGGTCGCTGGTTCGGCTTCCCGCCTCACATGGTGATGATCATGATCGGTTGCGGTGCCGGTGCCGGTATCGCAGGCATTTTCAAGGCTCCTCTTGGCGGCGCGCTGTTCACGCTCGAGGTGATGCGTCTGCCAATGAGCACAATACCGGTGCTCGCGCTTCTGGTCTGTACGGTCACGGCGGGCATGACCGCCTACGCGCTCGGCG
>URWH01000007.1 GCA_900551515.1 uncultured Porphyromonadaceae bacterium | reverse complement strand
CCATGCACTATGACGATGACGGCATACCCGAACCCGTGCGCAAGCCCAAGGGCGACAGTGCTGCCGCCGACATAGAGGCGGTACGGCCACGACCGCGCAGCGACCGGTATATCTGGGGTATATATATTATGCTGTGTCTGATCTCAGTGGTTGAGCTTTTCAGCGCTTCTTCGCGCGAAATTGTCAACGGCAATGTGCTACATCCGCTGCTACGCCACGTCGGGCTGCTCTCCGTAGGATTTCTGATAATGCTGCTGTTGCAGCGCATGCATTACAACCGGGTCTACAAATGGACAACTGTGATAGTCATCTTGGCTGTCGGAGCTGCGATTTATACGATGTTCTTCGGCAATGTCATCAACGGCGCGCGTCGCTCGTTCTCGCTTTTGATTGTCACGGTCCAACCGTCCGAGATACTCAAAATGACGGCGGCGCTGCTGATAGCGCGAGTACTGGCCGTATCGCAGATTAACGGCGGGCGCGACATCTCCAATAGAGGTATTATATTGGTCTCCGGTACGGTGCTGTTCTTCGGAATGTTGCTGATTAACCAGGGTCTCACCAATACCGCCCTACTTATGATTATAAGCCTGTCCATGATGCTTATAGGAGGTGTCAGCTGGCGCAAATGGCTGATAGTTTGCGGGATATACGCCGTACTCGGCATAGGGTACGAAGGCATAAAGATGTCTTCAACGTCGAAGGCCGACGAGGCGGAGCGTATCGAGAATGTTGCCGGTGGCATCGAGACCGACCGCTCGGACGTGCGCAAGAGCCGTATACTCAACTTTATGCGCTCCGACAAATATAACGAACCCATCACCAGCGAAAACAGACAAGAGCAGTACTCCTACATTGCGCAGGCCAATGGTGGCATCTTCGGTGTCGGACCGGGACGCTCCCGCGAGGCTGCGCGTCTGCCATTGGCTTTTTCGGACTACATATACGCCATCATCGTCGAGGATACCGGGCTGGTGGGCGGATTGGTGGTGATGCTGCTATATCTATTCCTACTGTTACGCGCCGGACATTTGGCTACGAAATGCACCAAGGCGTATCCGGCGCTATTGGTGATAGGCATGTCCGTGTTTATTACCTGTCAGGCGCTTGTGCACATAGGCATAGTCGTGGGAACGCTGCCGGTGAGCGGCCAGCCTTTGCCGCTCATATCCAAGGGAGGATCGTCTGTCATCATCACCTCGGTGGCACTGGGTATCATGCTCAGTGTCAGTCGTCATGCCACACGCCGTGGCGCACGCGAGGAAATGCGTGACCGTATCAGCACAATAGACGACAAAGTGCTTGCCGATAATCCTACCGTACTGTAGAGACTATACACACATACACATACAAGCAAACAATGCAACCCGATATCGAAACATCCAAAACCACCGCCAATGCCGGCAATAAAAGTCGGGAACTGCTGCATCGCGTCATCATCAGCGGCGGCGGCACCGGCGGGCACATCTTCCCGGCGCTATCCATAGCCGATGAGATACGGCGGCGCAACCCCGAAGCCGAGATACGCTTCGTGGGTGCCAACGGACGTATGGAAATGGAGCGCGTGCCCGCAGCCGGTTACGAGATCGTCGGACTGCCGGTGGCAGGCTTCGACCGCAAGCGTCTGTGGCGTAATTTCGCCGTCATTGTCAAATTGCTCAAAAGCATGCGCATGGCGCGCAAGGTGCTGAAGCGGTTCCGGCCCGACATCGCCGTCGGTGTAGGGGGCTACGCCAGCGGTCCCATGCTCAAGGCGGCCCAGAAAAAGGGCATACCGACGCTCATCCAGGAGCAGAACTCCTATGCCGGCGTCACCAACAAGCTCCTCGCCCGCAAGGCCAAAGCCATCTGCGTGGCCTACGACGGCATGGAGCGCTTCTTCCCCGCCGAGGCCATCGTCAAGACCGGCAATCCCGTGCGCCGTGAGATCGCCGAAGCTTCCATCAGCCGCGACGATGCCAAGCGCAAGCTCGGTTTCGACCCGCAGCGCAAACTCGTGCTCGTGGTCGGCGGCTCGCTCGGCGCCCGCACCATCAACGAAAGCATAGCCGCCGCGCTCGACGACATCAGCGCCACCTCCGCGCAGGTGATGTGGCAGACCGGCAAGCTCTATGCCGACCGGTGCCTCGAAACAGCCGCCCGCTACGACAATGTGAAAGCGTCGGCTTTCATCTCCGATATGGCCACGGCCTACCGCGCCGCCGACATCATCGTGGCACGCGCCGGCGCCTCAACCATTTCCGAGCTTCAGATACTCGGCGCTCCCGCCATCCTCGTGCCGTCGCCCAACGTGGCCGAGGACCATCAGCGTAAAAACGCGCTCGCACTCGCCGAGCGCGACGCCGCCGTGATGGTGCTCGATGCCGATGCCCCCCGGCAGCTCGGTCCCGTAGTCATCGAGCTTCTTGCCGACGACGCCCGTCGTGACCGGCTCGCCCGCAACGTCGCTCAGATGGCGCTCCGCGACAGCGACGAACGCATCGTCGACATGATTGAAAAAGTGCTTGAAACCCGCGACTGAACTTTCATTTAAGTTATGGACAACAAGAAAAACAACATATATTTCGTTGGAGCCGGCGGCATCGGAATGGCCGCGCTCGAACGTTATTTCCTCTCGAAAGGCTATCGTGTGGCCGGCTACGACCGCACCCCGTCGGCGCTCACCGACGCTCTCATAAGCGAAGGCGTCGACATCTCTTTCAACGACAGCGCCGACAGCATCCCCGCCGAGTTTCGCGATCCCGCCACAACGCTGGTGGTCTACACTCCGGCTATCCCCGACTCGCACCCCGGCCTGAAATGGTTCCGCGACAAAGGTTTCGAGGTGGTCAAGCGCGCCGCCGTCCTCGGCCTCGTGACGCGCGACAGCCGCGCCCTCTGCTTCGCCGGCACCCACGGCAAGACTACTACATCCTCTATGGCCGCCCACATGCTGCATTGCTCCGCCGCAGGCTGCAACGCTTTCCTCGGCGGCGTGCTCCGCAACTACGGCACCAACTTCCTCCTCGACCCCGCCTCGCCGTTCTCCGTCATCGAGGCCGACGAATACGACCGCTCGTTCCATCACCTGCGACCCGAAGTGGCTGTCATCACCGCCACCGATCCCGACCATCTCGACATCTACGGCACCGAGGAAGCCTATCTCGAAAGCTTCGCCCATTTCACCGAACTGATACGCCCCGGAGGCACCCTCGTCATTCACACCGGACTGAAAATGCGCCCGCGTGTTGCCGACGGCGTCAGAATCTTCACATATTCCCGCGACGAAGGCGATTTTCATGCCGAAAATATCCGCCGCAGCGAAGGCTCCATCACTTTCGACCTCATCACTCCCTCGGGCGTGATCCGCGACATCGCGCCCGGTGTGCCCGTTGAAATCAACATTGAAAATGCCATCGCCGCCATCGCCGCGCTGTGGGCTGCCGGCGCCCTCGAACCCGACAAGGCCCGCGAGGCCATGGCTTCTTTCATGGGACCGAAACGCCGCTTTGAGTTCTGGCTGCGCGAACCGGGACGCACCATTATCGATGATTACGCGCATCATCCCGACGAATTGCGCAGCTCCATCCGCTCGGTGCGTGCTCTATTCCCCGGCCGTCGGCTGACAGTGGCTTTCCAGCCCCACCTCTACACGCGCACCCGCGACTTCGCCCCGCAGTTTGCCCAAGCTCTCTCCGAGGCCGACGAAGTGCTGCTCCTCGACATCTATCCCGCGCGTGAGCTCCCCATCCCCGGCGTGACATCGCAGATCATCTTCGACCGCATCACGGCTCCCGCCAAACGCATGGTGAGCCGCGACGAGCTCCCCGCCGCCATCGCCGCAACGCCCTTCGAGGTGCTCCTCACGGCCGGCGCCGGCGACATCTGTGACAAACTCCCCGAAATAGTGCAACTCGTTAAATCGACCGACTGATGGCATTGGGTGGTAAAATAAAACGATCATGGCTATATGCCGCGCTGACGCTCGTCGTCGTGGCTTATATCGTCGTGATGTGGAATATCACCGCCGGCAAATCCGACGACCGTCTTTGCTCCGGCATCCTCATCACCGTGCACGACACCGCGAAGTATCGTTTCGTCACCCCCGAAGAGCTTGCCCGCGAGCTCGGCGACCTGCCCGCAAACGCCACGCGCATACCGCTGAAACGCATCAACATCGACAGCCTCGAGCGCGTCCTGAAAGCTTTCGATAAGATCGAGGACGTCAACGTCACCGTCCTCTCCAACGGAAAAATCCACATCGACGTCACCCCGATGCATCCCGTGGTGCGCATCTTCTCGCCCGACGGCTCGTCGTACTACGTCAACCGCGAGGGCAAGCGCATCAAGGCCGACGCACGCTATCATCTCGACCTCCCCGTCGTGGTGGGCGACTTCGACAACGGACGCATGCCGGTCACCTCGCTCATCCCGCTCGTCGACCGGCTGTCGGCCGACTCGCTGCTCTCCGACCTCGTGTCGATGATCAAGGTCGACTCGCCCGACGACATTATCCTCGTGCCCGTGGTGCGCGGTCACGTCATCAACATCGGCGACACCCTCGACTATCCCGACAAATTCCGCCGCATCCGCACTATGTACACCCAGGTGCTCAAAGTGCGCGGCTGGGAGATGTACGACACCATTTCCGTGAAATACCGCGGCCAGATCGTGGCCACGCGCCGCAACAAAGAGCTCAAGGCTCCCGAAATAGTCATCGATGAGACATTTACCGAAATCGACGACGACGAAACGATGCTTGTCAGCGACAGCATCGCCCCCGGCCAGGCCAGGGTCGGAGCGCCTGTCGAAAACGACCATGTGACGCCCGCATCCAAAAAATCACTCAGCACCGCCAACTGACATATTGATCATAAATCTCCCCCAGCATAACACCGATTATGGAAGAAAAAAGTATAATAGCTATTGAGATAGGCAGCTCCAAGGTGAGAGGCGCTATCGGCACCTACAGTCCCACGGGTGTTCTCACCGTGCAGGCTGTGGAAGAGGAACCGCTTCTGGAATGGGTGCGCTACGGCGCGGTCAGCAATATCGAAGAGGTTTCAGCCCTTCTGGGCCGTATAATCCGTAAGATCGAAAACCGCGTGTCGCCGCGCAAGGTTTCGTCGGTCTATGTAGGCATCGGCGGACGTTCGTTCTGCTCGCTGCCCCGCGACGTCGAGCAGACGTTTGCCGAGGACAGCGAGATCACCGACGACGTCATCGCGCAGCTCGTGCGCGATGCCGCGCTCTCGCCCTACGCCGACCGCGAGATGCTCATGGTGGTGCCCCGCGAGTTTATTGTCGACAAAACGGTTGTCAGCCGTCCGAAAGGCACCGTAGGCCGCACCATACGCATGTCGGCCAACCTCATCGCATGCCGTCCGCAGCTCAAGCGCAATATCGACCGTCTATTCACCGAGAAGATGAAGCTCAACGTTGCCGGCTACAAAGTGCGGCAGCTCGCCCTGGCCGACGTGGTCCTCAACTCCGACGAAAAACGCCTGGGCTGCATGCTCGTCGATTTCGGCGCCGAAACCACTGCGGTGTCAATCTACAAGCACGGCTATCTCCAGTATCTCGTCACGCTCCCCATGGGCTCGCGCAACATCACACGCGACATCATGAAGCTCAACTATCTCGAAGAGCGCGCCGAAGAGCTCAAATGCACTGTCGGCAACGCCACCGGTGCCTCTGCCGTCGCCGACGGCTCGCTATCCATGGCCTCGACCGACTATTCCGACGTGAACAATTACGTGAGCCACCGCGCCGGCGAAATCATCGCCAACATCCGCAAGCAGCTCGAATATTCAGGATTCACATCCTCCGATCTGCCCGGCGGCATCATCATCGTGGGCGGCGGCGCACGCCTCAACGGGTTCAACGAATGTCTGTCAAAGCGTCTGGCCATGCATCTGCGCGTGGGCAGCGTGAGCCGCCCCGACATCCGTATCCCTGACAGCCGCCTCTCGCTCACCGACACTTGCGATGTCATCGCAGTGCTTTACCGCGCTGCCGCCGACGGCGCCGAGGAGTGCCTCACGATGCCGCAGCGTCCGGATGTCGCCGAGCCGCAGCCTGCCGCCACCGTAGTCGAGCCTGAACCCGAGCCCGAACCTGTGATCGAGGAAATCGCCCCCTCCGATCCGGAGCCTGCCGGAAAGAAGGCCGGTAAGAAATGGTTTAAGTTCAATTTCGACAGCATTAAGAACAAGGTGGAGAATCTCATGACCGAACGCGATTACGACGATGACTATCGCGACGACTGATCCCTCCTCCCACCGCACTGCACATCATACACTTTTTGACAAAAACACAATAATTATAAAGATATGGATGAAAATCTTGATATAGATGCTCTCGCCAGCCAGTTTCGTGATCCCGCGAAAAAGGTTGAGAAAAACGATATAATGGTCATCGGCGTGGGCGGCGGTGGCGGCAATGCCGTCAACCACATGTACAACCAGGGCGTTGAAAACGTCACTTTCGTCGTGTGCAACACCGACAAGGTGGCCGTCGAAAAATCGCCTGTCGCCAACCGCGTGGTTATCGGCGACGGTTTCGGAGCCGGCAATATCCCCGAAAAAGCCCGCAAGTTTGCCGAAGAGGATATCGACAAGATCGAGCAGATCTTCGATGATAGCGTAAAAATGGTTTTCGTCACCGCCGGCATGGGCGGCGGCACGGGAACGGGTGCTGCTCCAGTCGTGGCCCGCGTGGCCCGCGAGAAAGGTCTCCTCACCATCGGCATCGTGACCATTCCGTTTATCTTCGAAGGCAAGAAGAAAATTCTTAAGGCTCTCGCCGGCGCCGACGAGATGGCCAAATATGTCGACGCTCTGCTCATCATCAACAACGAGCGCCTCAACGAGATTTACCCCGACTTCGATTTCTTCAACGCTTTCTCAAAAGCCGACGACACTCTCTCGACGGCTGCCCGCTCCATCTCGGAAATCATCACCATCCCGGGCTATCTCAACCTCGACTTCAACGATGTCGACACCACTCTCCGCAACGGCGGCACGGCCATCATCTCCACCGGCTATGGCGAAGGCGAGCACCGCGTGACAAAAGCTATCGAGGATGCCCTCAACTCGCCTCTTCTCAAAAACCGCGATATCATCGGTTCGAAGCGTCTGCTCATGAACCTCTACATGTCGCGCGAGGACGAGAACGGCGCTATGTCGATGACCGAGATGTCGGAGCTGCGCGACTTCGTCTCGACGATCGATGATGAGGTCGACGTGATCTGGGGTGTGGCTGTCGACAACTCTCTCGGCAGCAAGGTGAAAATCACCATCCTCGCATCGGGTTTCGAAGTGACCCTGCGCGATGAGGAGGATATCCTCATCCAGTCGAAAGCCCGGGAGGACAGCCAGCGCAAGGTTGCAGCCGCGCAGAAACGCAATCCCGCCGCCGGCGCGCAGAGCACCGATGCCTCCGACCGTGTCCGCGAGGTCTACGGCTCGGGTATCGACGAGTTCACCACCAACTATATCATCCTTTCGCCCGAGCAGTTTGATGACGATGCCGCCATCGAAACGTTTGAGCGCACGCCCGCCTACACCCGCGAAAAACGCGTGGTGGAAAGCCTGAAGAAGGGTGCGCCGCGCACCGAAAACACCGATTCACGTCCCTCCGGCTCGGGCAACGTCATCAGCTTCTGACGGCGCCCCGTCCGCCACGGATCGCATTAAGACCCCATTCCACAAAATATGTTAACGTCATGGACGCCGGAAAGACGCGACCCTGACGTTAACATATTTTGTGGAATGGGGTCAAACAACGACGGAGGCAGCATCATTGCGGTGACGCTGCCTCCGTCGTTGTTATGTCGTTCAGTGCTGTCGGCTCAAAGCCGGCGGCTGCCGGATTACTCTTCGCAGATGGGAATTTTGCGGTGGATCGAGTGGTCGAGCGAGATGAGGGTCTCGGTGCCGTTGACGCCGTGGATGGTCTGTATCTTATTGTTGAGCAGATCCATCAGATGCTCGTTGTCGCGCGCGAAAAGCTTGATGAGCATGGTGTAGGGGCCCGTGGTGAAGTGACATTCCACCACTTCGGGTATCTTCTCAAGTTCGGGCACCACATCGCGGTACATGGCGCCGCGCTCCAGATTCACTCCGATAAACGTGCATGTGCGGTAGCCGAGGGCTTTGGGGTTGACGTTATAGCTTGAGCCGGTGATTACGTCGAGATCCATCATGCGCTGCAGTCGCTGGTGAATGGCGGCTCGTGACACACCGCACTCGGCGGCCACATCCTTTGAGGGTATGCGGGCGTTGTTCATGACAATACCCAGAATCTTTTTGTCGAGACTGTCAATTTTTCCCATGGCTTTTTCGGTGGGTTTCTGTTGGAGTGTTAGTCTTAGTGTTTGTTAACTGTGGCAAAGTTAACGATTTTGACTGAATTTTCAAGCATTTTGTCACAAAAAAGCCACAAAAAGAGCTGTTTCGGGCATTTCACCGACACATCAGTGGGCTATCACTTTCACCGGACGCGGATGCTCGTCGGTTGCGATGAAGTAGACGCCGACGGGAAGCGTCATCTCCTGATAGTCCTCGACGAGCGGAAGGATGCCGAATGTGCGGCCGGCAAGATCGTAGATGCGCACGTCGGTGTGAGGCGTCGAGCATCTGAAGCGGATGAAGCCCGGATGCGACTCGATGACGAGCGGCTGGTCGGCTATGATATCCTCGATGCCTGCCTGATGGTCGACGGTGATATAGTCGGAGATCGGCGAACGTTCCTCAAGGCGCACGCTCTGCACGGCGTAGGTGTCGTAGTCACCTTCGTTGAATCCTTCGATGGGGAGCTCGTTGGTTTCGGCTATCTGTTCGCTTGTGGTCACAACGCCGTTTTTATATCGTTTGACGGTGACGATGTAGTAGTCGACCGTCTCATCTTCGGGCTGGAGATCCCAGTGTGCCACGTATGTCGAGTCGGTCACGTCGGTGGCGTCACGGGCCGTCAGCTTGGTAAGCGTGGGCTTGGGCAGACACTGGGCTTTCAGATACACTCTGTAGCCGGCGGCGGGCAGACAGCCGTCGGTGATGTTGACCTGTGCCGAGTGGGTTCCTGTGGCGTTGGGTGTGTAGGTCACGGTGACCGATGTGCCGGACGCAGAGTTGGCGAGCGAGCCCACAACCGTTTTCGCGGCCAGCGAGAAGAGACTTTTGTTCATGCCCGAGATGCCGAGCTCAAACGTGCCGTAGACGTTCTCGCCGCGGAATATGAGCTGCGCCGTGATCGAGTGGCCGAGGGCTACCTCGCCGAAGTCGATCGTCATGCCGTTGACAGGCGTGAAGAGTGTGGCGTCGCCGCCCGGTTCCACGGTGCCCGGGAGCACGTAGGCCTGGCCTTTCTTGTTGCCCCAGATATATTCCGCAAGATCGGGATCGTCGATAAACGGGTTGCGGTTGTTCTGTATGTTGTAGACGGCTTCGTTGCGGTTGATCTCTTTTTCGCTCACCGGATCGGCGCGGTGCCATTTCAGCAGCAGGTCGATGGCCCACTGCTGCAGCGACGGATAGGTGCCGTTCATCACCTGCCATGTAGTCACCCAGTTCATGTTCTGATAGCATGTGACCATATAGAAATAGGTGCGGGCGAAATCGCCTTTGTATTCGTTGGCCGGCTCAAACACGTAGTTGGCGCCGCCGGAGTTGACACCGGTGCCCACCATCGACACGCCGTTGTTGAATTTCGGCGTCGTGCCTGATTTTATCTCGCCCAGCGGATAGTTGCTCTTGGCCTGGTTGGCTTTGGCCTCGCCGGGGTAGAGATGGAAGAGGTCGACATAGGCAGGTATCGTCGTCGTGCCGCCCCACCAGCTCTTGGGCAGCGAGTGCTCGCGGTTCATGTAGGTGCCGAACTGAACCGATGTGCTGACTTCCAGATCGGAATACATATCCCACCAGTAGTTGGTGCCGGGACGCACGTCGGTCTTACGGAAGTAGGTGGGGAGAGCGTTATAGCTCGACACCTGGGTGTGAGGATTGATTATCTGATAGAGCGCCGTTTTGAGCGCGCTTTCCGATTTGCCCACGAGCGAATTATAGTAGCCGGCGGGAACTTCCGCACGAGCGATGCCGCAAATGGCTGATATGCAGAGCGCAACAAGGAGTAGCCGATGTTTCATAATCTAAATATATACGGTGAATCCGGTAATAGGTTTGCAAACTTAACAATTTTTGGTGGAAAATTGATTAATTTTGTCTCCGCAAATCAAATATCTTGATTCGAAATGATTAAAAATCTGCTGTTTGATCTTGGTGGCGTGATCATGGACATCCGCCGTGAGAATTGTGTGAAGGCTTTCGAGGCGATAGGAATGCACGATGCCGGGTCGCTGCTCGGCGAATATGAGCAGGCCGGCGTGTTTGCAGGAATCGAGAACGGTTCGCTGACACCCGCGCAGTTTCACGATGAGATCCGACGCATCATAGGCCGTCCCGTCACCGACCGGGAGATCGACGATGCTTTCCAGCGCTTCCTCATCGGCATTCCGGCCCACCGCCTCGACGAGCTTCAGGCGCTGCATGGCAACTACGGCATTTATCTGCTCTCCAACACCAATCCCATCATGTGGGCCGGCGAGATATCGCGCAATTTCCGTCAGCGCGGCCACGATGTAGGCTTCTATTTCGACGGCATCCTGCGCAGCTACGAAGCCGGAGTCATGAAGCCCGACCAGGAGATTTTCCGCATGGTGACGGAGCGCTTCGGCATCAGGCCTGAGGACACGCTTTTCCTCGACGATTCGCAGAGCAATCTCGATGCGGCCGCGGCACTCGGCTTCCACACGCTCCTCGTGCCGCCCGGCACCGAATTCGCCGACCGTCTGAAAACCATCAGTATGCAGTAGCTATGACGTCACCTGCCGTTACTGCTCCGAAGCCCCGCATGGCTGCCATCGGCACCTTCGACGGCGTCCACACCGGACACCGCGCCATGCTTGCCGACCTCGCGCGTGTCAGCGCCGAAGCCGGCTTCAGCCCCGTGGCAGTCACGTTCAGCCGTCATCCCCTCGAAATCATAGCTCCGCAGCGGGCGCCACGCCTGCTCATGCCTGCCGACAGCCGCATCGGGGCGTTGCGTCAGGCTGCCGGCGATGTCATCGTTCTCGACTTCGACGAAAAGATGCGGGCGCTCACGGCGCAGCAGTTCATGACGATGCTCCGCGACGATTACAATGTGGGCGCCGTCTACATGGGTTTCAATCATCATTTCGGGAGCGACCGACTCAACGATTTTGCCGACTATCAGGCTGCTGCGGCGCCGCTCGGCATACGGCTGTTTAAAGGCACCGAAGCGCAGGCCGACGGTCACAAGGTGAGCTCGTCGGTCATCCGCTCGCTTGTCGAAAAGGGCGAAATGGAGGAGGCGGCTTTATGTCTCGGACGCCGCTACGCGCTGACGGGCATCGTCGGCCCGGGCCGTCAGCTCGGCCGCCGGCTCGGATTCCCCACGGCCAACATCACGCCCCTGGAGCCGCGGCAGGCCATCCCCGCTTCGGGCGTCTATGCCTGTTTTGCCGTGACCCCCGACGGCGTCCGCCGGCATGCCGTGGTCAATATCGGCACGCGGCCCACTGTCGCTGCCGACGGCCTGACCACCATCGAAGCGCATATCATCGGCTTCACAGGCGACCTCTACGGTCAGCAGCTCACGCTCGAATTCCGCCGCCGACTGCGTCCGGAGCGGCGTTTCGACAATCCCGATGCGCTCGCCGGGCAGATAGCCCGCGATATAGCCGACGCACGGCTCTGATGCCGCACGCCCTTCCGCTTGTCTTTATTTCATGCCGCCGGCCGTCATGGCCGTAAAGAGATGCCAGATGGCAATCCCCGTCGACACGCTCACGTTGAGCGAGTGTTTGGTACCGTACTGCGGTATTTCCAGACACACGTCGGCCGCGTTCACCACCTCAGGATCCACGCCCTGCACCTCGTGTCCGGACACTATGGCGTAGCGCCCGTCAGGCTCCGGTCGGAAGTTCTGCAGCTCGACGCTGCCTTTCACCTGCTCGAGCGCACACACCGTGTAGCCCTCGTCGTGCAGACGCGCCACTGCTTCGAGGGTCGTGGGATAATATTCCCACACCACCGAGTCCTCGGCGCCGAGAGCCGTCTTGTGTATCTCGGGCGAGGGCGGTGTCGCCGTGATGCCGCACAGCATGATGCGGTCCACGAGAAAGGCGTCGCTGGTGCGGAATATCGACCCGATGTTGTTGAGCGACCGTATGTTGTCGAGCACCACCGTCAGCGGCAATTTGACACGGGCGCGATACTGTTCGACAGTGTCGCGCCCGAGATCGAATATCGTTTTCTTTTCCAAATCTTACCTGTTGCGGAGTAGTGGGAGGGCTGCTCAGTCGATGATGGAGAAGCCCGTGTATTTTTGCAGACATTCCGGCACTTTGATGCCTTCAGGGGTCTGGTTGTTTTCAAGCAAAGCGGCCATGATGCGCGGCAGGGCGAGTGCCGAGCCGTTGAGCGTGTGGCACAGGCGTGTCTTCTTGTCGGCTCCGCGGTAGCGGCATTTCAGGCGGTTGGCCTGATAGGTCTCGAAGTTGGACACCGACGACACCTCAAGCCAGCGTTTCTGGGCTGCCGAGAACACTTCGAAGTCAAACGTGATGGCCGACGTGAAGCTCATGTCGCCGCCACACAGACGCAGGATGTGCCAGGGAAGGCCGAGTTTTTCGAGAAGTCCCTGCACGTGGTCCTTCATCTCTTCGAGGGCGGCGTAGGAGTTTTCAGGCTTTTCGATGCGCACGATCTCCACCTTGTCAAACTGATGCAGACGGTTCAGTCCGCGCACATCCTTGCCGTAGCTGCCGGCTTCGCGGCGGAAGCATGCCGAGTAAGCGCAGTTCTTTTTGGGAAGCTCGCTCTCGCTGAGGATCACGTCGCGGTAGATGTTGGTCACGGGCACCTCGGCCGTCGGGATGAGGTAGAGTTTGTCTTCGTTCACGAAGTACATCTGTCCCTCTTTGTCGGGCAGCTGGCCTGTGCCGTAGCCTGAGGCTTCGTTCACCACGTAGGGCGGCTCGATCTCAAGATAGCCGGCTTTGCCTGCTTCGTCGAGGAAAAACTGGATGAGGGCGCGCTGCATGCGGGCGCCTTTGCCCATATACACCGGGAAGCCGGCGCCGGTGATCTTCACACCGAGGTCGAAATCGATCAGGTTGTATTTTTTTGCCAGTTCCCAGTGGGGAAGTGCGTCGGCGGGCAGGTCGGGCATCGGTCCACCCGTCTTTTCCACGACGTTGTCTTCGGCCGTCTTGCCCTCGGGCACCATGTCGCACGGTGTGTTGGGGATCGTGAGAAGGATATCGCGGATCTCTGTCTCGGTCTGCGACAGCTTCTCGGCCATGGCTTTCTGCGATTCTTTAAGCTCGGCCACTTTGGCTTTGGCTTCCTCGGCCTCGGCTTTCAGGCCCTGCTTCATGAGCTGGCCTATCTTGGCGGCATATTTGTTGAGCTCGGCGGCCGTGTTGTCGTTGGCCAGCTGGAGCTTACGGCGGCTGTCGTCGAGACTCAGCACTTTGTTGATAGGTCCTTCTGCGTCAAAGCCCTTTATGGCCAGACGCTTCACTATATTTTCGGGATTTTCCTTGATTTGCTGTAACGTTAGCATGACAATTTTTGATTTTTTTGAGAGTTCGTGACGTTAATATCCTGTGGGTGACGCCATTGACGTTTCTTTATGCAAGAAGCTCGCGCACTTTGGCCGAGATGGCTTTGCCATCGGCTTTGCCTGCAAGAGCTTTCGATGCAACGCCCATCACCTTGCCCATCTCTTTCTGTGAAGTGGCTCCGGTTTGGGCTATGATTTCGCGCAGTGCCGCGGTCAGTTCCTCATCGCTCAGCTGCTTCGGGAGATACTCTTCGATAACAGCAGCTTCGGCAAGCTCGTTTTCGGCAAGCTCCGGACGGTTCTGCTCCGAATAGATCACGGCTGTCTCACGGCGCTGTTTGGCCATTTTTGCAAGTATCTTGGTTGCTTTGTCGTCGGTCAGCGTTCCGTCGGAGCCTTTGGCGGTCTTGGCTTCCAAAAACTCCTTTTTGATTCCGCGGAGCGTTTCCAGACGCACCTTTTCTTTTGCCAGCATAGCGGCTTTTATGTCGTTGCTGATTTTGTCAAATAAGTCCATAATCAATGCATTGGGTTTTATCGTTGCAAAAATAGATAAAATCTCGCTAATAACACAAAAAGCCCCCCCGCTTTTTATGGTGGCGGGGTGCTTTTGGGATGTGCTTTGTCGGTCTTAGAGCCGGTTCGATAATAAATGTTAATGGCTCTTAATCCTCAAGGAAGTAGGTCAGCGTGGTCACCACGCGCACTTCCTTGATGTAGGGGGTGTATTGGTCGCGGTCTTCGATCGAGAACTGACCTTGATAGGCCGACTTGATCTTGCCTAATTCCGACTTCGAGTCCTCGGCAAATTTGTTGGCGGCTTCGCGGGCGTTTTTCGTCGCCTCGGCTATCATCGCTGGCTTGATGGTGTTGAGTTCGGTGTAGTCGTAGGTGGTCTGATAGGAGTAGTCGTTGCTGATGGCTATGCCGTGCTCCATCAGTTCGCCCTGGCGGTTGATTAGGTCATGCACTTTGTCGACCTGCGACGAGCTTACGGTTACTACTGATTGCACGCTGTAGTTAAACGGTATCGGCTGTGTGTTGTAGCGGTCGGTGGTGAGGTCGGTCATCGTCGGTGCACCCACGCTGATCTCGCTGTCGGTGAGACCGTTGGATTTGAGATAGGCCACGATGTCGGAGTTGGTTTTCGACACGGCGGCGTAGACGGTGGGCAGATCGTTGCCAACCTGCTTGAACACTATGGGCCACGTCACGCGGTTGGCTTTCACTTCACGGGTGGCAAGACCGCGCACTTCGACCGTGCGCTGGCTGTCGGGGATGGCGCGCAGGCCGCTGCGTACGCCCAGACCGATGGCAAGAAGGCCGGCGGCTATCAGCGCTGCCGACACGATGACTGTAAGTTTTAACGGTGTTTTCATCTGAGGTTTATTTTATGTTAGGATTGTTTTCTGCCGGGAGGTTCAGAACTGGCCGAAATAAAAGATCACTTCGTCGGGTACCCCGTCGAGTGTCACTTTTACGGCATCGAGGTTGCCTACGCGGGCACGGCCGTTGACTGATGTGGGCTGAAGGAATTTGACCAGGAATTCGTTGACGTCTGTAGGACGTATCACCATATAGGGGCTCATGTCGGTGACGCCGCTGCCCGAGTCGAGGATGGCGTCGCAGATGCCGTTGATGCGGTTCACGTAGCCGTCGGCTTTGGATTTTACGCTTTCGTCGGCCGACAGCTTCGATGCTGCATAGGCTTTGAACAGCAGCGCGAGGTTGGTCGGGTCAGTGGCAAGCGCCTCTTCGCAGCGGCGCAGCGCTTTGGTCAGGTCGCCCGAGGCATAGATCTCGGCGATGTCGGCATATTGTTTGTCGGCGCTGAAGCCCGGCTGGAGCGCCGAGCCGTAATAGACCGTCGTATATTCGTTTTTTGTCAGAGGCTCGCCGGCCTGAAAGCGCTGGAGCAGTTGGGCGTAGGCCGATGGGGTGGTCTGGCTGGCGAACGTGCTGCGTTCGGGCAGCTTGCCGCCGGCTATGGCGTTGACCGATGTGCTCAGTGTGAGTGCCGCAGCGATGGCGGCGATGGCTAAATGTTTCATTGTTATGGTTATGGTTGTTGTTGTTTGATTTGTTTGACGGTACGTCGGTATGATAAGAACGTCGGTGTCAGCTGTTGAGTTTAAGCATCGATTCGATGAGCTTGCGGTCGTTGCTCAGACGCGGCACTTTGCGCTGCCCGCCGAGCTTGCCTGTCGATTCGAGCCACCGGTCGAAAAGCCCCGGCCGCGCCACGGTGATGCTGAGCGGGTCGAGAAATATGTTGCCGGCGCGTTTGGCCTGATAATCACTGTTTTCCTCGGTGAGCTTGCGGTCGAGCGTGGCGGCGAAGAGCGCCGGATCGGCCGGCGGCGTCGAATATTCGATGAGCCACTGGTGATGGCCGCGGTGCCCCTGCGAGGTGTACACAGGCGCCGCCGTATAGTTGGCCACGCTGCAGCCGCATTCGGCACACGCTTTCGCCAGCGCGGCGTCGGTGTTGTGCACCATCACTTCCTCGCCGAAGGCGTTGATATAGTGCTTGGTGCGTCCCGCTATGGTGATGCGCAGCGGTGATGTCGACTCTATCTTCACCGTGTCGCCTATCGGGTAGCGCCACAGGCCGTTGCACGATGTGAGCACGAGCGCGTAGATGCCTCCTTGCTCCACCTCCCACGCTGCCAGCGGCGTGCCGTCGGGGTCGTCGGCGGGTATGAATTCATAAAACACGCCGGCATCCGTGATCAGCGCCATGGCGCGCGATTCGCGCGTGTCCTGCACGGCGAAGAAGCCCTCGGAGGCGTTGTAGGTCTCGAGATAGCGCATCTTCGCCGGATCGATGATGGCGTCGTATTGCGAGCGGTAGGGCACGAAGGAGATGCCGCCGTGGAAAAACACTTCGAGGTTGGGCCACACTTCATGTATCTCTTTGGCACCCGTGCTTTTGAGTATCTCGTTGAGCACCGTCAGAAACCACGACGGCACCCCGGAGATGTTGGTGACGTTGCAGCGTGAGGCCGCGGCCACAAGCGCCGGCAGCTTCTCGTGCCAGTCGGCCATAAGCGCCGTGCGTTTCGACGGCACGCGCGCCAGGTTGGCTATCGGGTTGATGACCTCGATGAGGTTGGCCGACAGGTCGCCGACCCGCGCCTTCGACCCCTCAGGCAGCGACAGCTCGTTGGCGAAGCTGCCGCCGAGTATGAAGCTCTTTCCGCCGAACATCCGGCTGTCGGGATACAGATTCAGATAGTGGCTCACCACGTCGGCCCCGCCGCGGTAATGGTTCAGCCGCAGCGAGTCGGCGGTCACGGGGATGAATTTGCTCTTGCCGTCCGACGTCCCCGACGACTGGGCGAAGCGACGCGTCACGCCGGGCCACAGCACGTCGCGCTCGCCCCCTATCATGCGCATCACCGCCGGTCGTATCTTTTCGTAGGGCGTCACACCGACCGCCTCGCGGTAGTCTTCATAGCCCGTCAGCTTCCTGTAGCCGTGCTCACGGCCCCACCGGGTGTCGCGCGCCGCTCGCAGCAGCGCGCCAAGCACCTCGCGCTGCGTCCGCTCGGCATCGGCATTCGCTGCCGCTATCTGGCGGATGCGCTTCATGAAATAGGGTCGGATGAGTCGGGTGATGTTCATGCTCTTTGGGCTGTCGCTTTGTTAGTGACAGCAAAAGTAATCAAAATTTGATTATACTGTCCTTTTGCGATTCCAATTTCCACATTTTATTCCCCTTCTGCAATTTTATTAATAATTATTGCGTAAATTTGCACCCTATGTTTAACGCAACAACTTCCACTTCTCTGATGAAATCCACAATATCTTTCAGCCGTCTGTGGCTTATTTGCCTCACCGTGATGGCCGCCGTCTCTTTCTCATCATGCGGCGACGAGACCTATGACTACTCTCCGCTCCAGGGCCGTTGGGAGCTCTACTCGGTCAATGGCGTCGTAGTTCCCGAGCTGAGCGTCAGCGAGTTCACATTCTATAGCGACGGCACCGGCATCTACGGCCAGTACAATCCTACAGGCCAGTGGTACACCTACGGCATCACCTGGGAAACCGAAATCACCCCCGGCGGCGCCGAATATCTCTACATCTACACCGGCACCGACGTATGGTCCTATCTCATCCGCCTCTACTACGACCGCATGGAGCTCACCGACCTCGACACCGGCGACCGGCTCGTCTATAACGCCTTTTGATTCCAGCCATGTCCCAGGATAAATGGACCGATATTGAGCTGCTCCCCGAATGGGACGAGCAGTTCTACGATGTCTACACCGCTAAAAAACACGGCAAGTGGGTCATGCTCAAAACCCTCAAGCCACAGTATAAGGACGATCCGCGCTTTCGCGCCATGATCGAAAAGGAATTCGACGTCCGCTACAATCTTGCCCACCCAAACATCGTCATGATCAACGATTTCGAGGATGTACCCACCCTCGGCCGTTGCATCATCACCGACGATGTCTACGGACTCTCTCTCCGCAAAATCATAGATCAGGGCAAGCTCACCGACGCTAATCTCGACAAGATATGCACCCAGCTCGTCGACGCCCTCGACTACATCCAGTCCAACCATCTTGTCCATTTCCCCATTCGGCCCGAAACCATCATCTTCACTGAAAACGTCGGTAATCTCAAGCTCATCGACGTAGGATTCGACCAGAGCGAACACCTCACCCCCGCCGAGGCCACCGAAGATATCTACAGCTTCGGATGCGTCCTCTCCGAAGTCCTCGACCATCTCCCAGAGCCCCACCCCCATCTCCGCCGCATCGCCGACCGATGCATGGCTTCCGACCCGCGCCAGCGATTCCGCAGCATCCACAAACTGCGCATGGCCCTCGCCCGACGCTCCGACAACAAATTCTACATCGCCATCATCATCTTCCTCCTCGTGATGATAGACTTCCTCCTGTGGCTCAGCTCTTCATGGGCTCCCCACGCATGATTTGCCCCTCTCTCGTTACGATAGTTCACCCATCACACATTTCTCCATGTCCGAAGATATCATCATCGAGCCGGTCAACCCCACGAAATCATCGCTCAAACGCTTTGTCAAATTCGGCATCGACCTATACCGGAATTCACCATATTTCGTTCCCCCGCTCATCTCCGACGAGGTCGAAACCCTCATGCCCGACAAAAACCCCGCCTTCGACTATTGCCAGGCCCAGGCATTCATGGCATGGCGCGGCAAGAAGCCCGTGGGACGCATCGTCGCCATCATCAACAACGTCGTCAACGAGCGCACCGGCAAGAAAGAAGCCCGCTTCAGCTTCGTCGACTTCATCGACGACGACGCCGTCGTCGACGCCCTCTTCGCCGCCGCCGAGCAGTGGGCACGCGACCGCGGCATGACCGAAATGGTGGGCCCGATGGGATTCACCGACATGGACCACGAAGGGATGCTCGTCGAAGGCTTCGACCAGATGGGCACCATGGCCACTATCTACAACTACGACTACTATCCCCGCCACCTCCAGCGCCTCGGCTACAAAAAAGATGCCGACTGGGTGGAATACCGCATCAAAGTCCCCGCCGAAGTCCCCGAAAAATTCCGACGCATCTCCGACATCGTAGCCCGCAAATACGGCCTCCGCTCCGTCAAGTTCACATCCCGTCAGAAAATCAAGCGGATGTACGGCCAGGCACTCTTCGACCTCATCAACGAAGCCTACGACAGCCTCTACGGATACTCCCCCCTCAACCAGCGCCAGATCGACTACTACATCGACAAATATCTCGGCATCATCCGCCTCGACTGCGTCAGCGTCATCGTCGACAGCGACGACCGCCTCGTGGCACTCGGCATCTCCATGCCCTCCATGTCGCAGGCTCTCCGCAAATCCGGCGGCAAGATGTTCCCCTTAGGATGGTACCATCTCCTCAACGGCATCTACGGCCATAACGACGTTGTCGACCTCCTCCTCATCGCCGTCAAGAAAGAATATCTCAACCGCGGCGTCAACGCCATGCTATTCGCCGATCTCATACCTATATTTAATAAAGAAGGCTTCCGCGAAGCCGAAAGCAACATCGAGCTCGAAGACAACAACAGCGTCCAGCAGCAATGGACCTACTTCGACTACCGCCAGCACCGCCGCCGACGCGCCTACCGCAAGCATCTTTAAGCCCACCTGATTATTATTTATAGGCGTAATGCTTTAATATTCCTGTTCCTTATATTAGGAGTCATGGCTCAGGCAGTCATTACTAAATCGCAGGGTCACGATGCCTGGATTGAACAACATCAAAACAACATCACCTATTCCCAGGATATGATCCCTGAAAAGGGTACACCTTACACCTTTGTGGTTTATACCGTCTTGGATAAATCTGCTGCAATTTATGTTGTTCCTTCCGATTTTGACTACAAAATAACATTTGATCTGACAGAGACTTTGCCAAACGGTCAGGTCGTAAACAAATATGTTTACTCAACCCCTCCATTAGCCATGGGTCTGACATATCATGATTTGGGCGATAAGGATGAATTCTGCGGTCTGTGGATCAGGTCATGCCATTATCGTAAGGATATGACTCAGTATTATATTGACAGTGAAATTCGTCTGCCGGTCGACGTCGCAAATATTGTGATCGACAACCTCGCCGGCGAAAAACCTGCCAAACTGTCGCGCGATTTCAAATATCTTATCTCAACTTCCCCGTCGCTTCTCCCTGTGGAAATTGCCACCGCCGGCTCATCCTACGGCAACGGCAACCGCATCAGATGACCGTAACGGCATTTCATGCTCCCCCCCCCTTATCCTCCCGTTGACCCTCTTTTGATGCTTTTTACCCCGCATTTGCCGGACTGCTTGTTAAGATCTGTTAATTTTAGCCGAATTTGAGAAAAACTTCGGAAAATGTTTGGCAAATCGGCCGCCAGGTATTAATTTTGCACTCGCTTTTGAGAAACAGCGCCTCGGACAGCGGTCCGGCCGGCAAAAGCGATTAAAAATTGTTAAAAGTTTTGGTGATTAAAATAAAAGCCGTAACTTTGCAAAACTTTCGGCCGTCGAAAAAACGGCACGCCGGAAGCGCGACGATTCGCGACAGAGAACATTGAAATAATTGCAATAGACAAGAAGTAGTACAAGAGTCATTTTTCAACAAAAAAACGACCCGAGTCAATTTCTTTAACGATAATAAGTCAAGTCAACATTCCGGGCCAACACAATCGGACAGCTTCGGTCGGTGTCTTGTGAAAGAACAAAACAGACAAAACGGTTTTGTTCCTTTTTTTACTAAAGAAGAAAAAGAGACAAGATAAACAACAACGAAGAGTTTGATCCTGGCTCAGGATGAACGCTAGCGACAGGCTTAACACATGCAAGTCGCGGGGCAGCGGGGGTGAAGCTTGCTTCACCTGCCGGCGACCGGCGCACGGGTGAGTAACACGTATGCAATCTGCCCTTCACAGCGGGATAATCGGGAGAAATTCCGTCTAATACCACATAACACCCCCGGGGGACATCCCCCGAGGGTCAAAGGAGCGATCCGGTGAAGGATGAGCATGCGGCGCATTAGCTGGTTGGCGGGGTAACGGCCCACCAAGGCGACGATGCGTAGGGGTTCTGAGAGGAAGGTCCCCCACATTGGTACTGAGACACGGACCAAACTCCTACGGGAGGCAGCAGTGAGGAATATTGGTCAATGGACGCAAGTCTGAACCAGCCATGCCGCGTGCAGGAAGACGGCTCTATGAGTTGTAAACTGCTTTTGTACGAGGGTAAACGCTCTTACGTGTAAGAGCCTGAAAGTATCGTACGAATAAGGATCGGCTAACTCCGTGCCAGCAGCCGCGGTAATACGGAGGATTCAAGCGTTATCCGGATTTATTGGGTTTAAAGGGTGCGTAGGCGGTTTGATAAGTTAGAGGTGAAATTTCGGGGCTCAACCCTGAACGTGCCTCTAATACTGTTGAGCTAGAGAGTAGTTGCGGTAGGCGGAATGTATGGTGTAGCGGTGAAATGCTTAGAGATCATACAGAACACCGATTGCGAAGGCAGCTTACCAAACTATATCTGACGTTGAGGCACGAAAGCGTGGGGAGCAAACAGGATTAGATACCCTGGTAGTCCACGCAGTAAACGATGATAACTCGTTGTCGGCGATACACAGTCGGTGACTAAGCGAAAGCGATAAGTTATCCACCTGGGGAGTACGACCGCAAGGTTGAAACTCAAAGGAATTGACGGGGGC